>NZ_QOUX01000001.1:0-300000 GCF_004116265.1 Anaerobacillus alkaliphilus
TGTGGAAGGGATAAGTGCTGAAAGCATCTAAGCATGAAGCCCCCCTCAAGATGAGATTTCCCTTGGAGTTAATCCAGTAAGACCCCTTAAAGATGATGAGGTTGATAGGTCTCGGGTGGAAGCACGGCGACGTGTGGAGCTGAGAGATACTAATCGGTCGAGGACTTATCCTAAAAATAAGAATTGAATTTTACTCAAGTCTTAAATGTGTGCGTATTGACTTTAACTTAGATTAATGTGCTCCTGCGTCTACAAGCATTGCTTCGAAGCAAGCTTCCTCGTCGCAAAGCTGCATGAAGATATCCTAAGAAGCATCTCATGATGTAATTGAAGTCAGTCGCTTTGTTATCTAGTTTTCAGGGAATGACCCTTAAGAATTATGAATTATGAATTGTTTAAAGCTTCTCAGAGAAGCTTTAAGAACAATTGAACATTCATAATTGACAATTCACAATTGAATAAATCTAGTGGCGATAGCGAAGAGGTCACACTCGTTCCCATGCCGAACACGATCGTTAAGCTCTTCAGCGCCGATGGTAGTTGGGGGTTTCCCCCTGTGAGAGTAGGACGTTGCTAGGTAACTAAGAAAAACACATCCGGTATGGATGTGTTTTTTTGTGCAATCAACAAGTTTTGGATAGGTTAAATGGTATATGTGCATCTGCGTCTACTAGTAAAGCTTAGAAGCGAAGTTCCACGATGCAAAGCCACGGATCATGGAAGTATCTCACGATGTGAACGAGGTCAGTAGCTCTTCGTTACTAAAGTAAAGGAGTCTATCGATGATGTCTTCTGAAAATAAATTAATAAAACTGATACTTAAATAGAGAATGTAGAAATAATAATAGGAGGGTGAATAAAGAAAGCGGTTCTTTATTCATCCTCCTATATTAGATTATTTTAAACAACGGAAAATTCGATAACCTAAACGCCCATTTAACTTTTCTAATAATGAACTATGGGTCTGTAAGATTTCGAAAACATTGGGATCAATATAATTAGAAGGGTCATTTTTCTCGCCAATAAATTCTTTTGGTCTATCATGATCTTCCTCTATCATAACCTCAGTAAATCCGGCTCTAAGAAACTCTTCTTTCCATTCTTCTTCAGTAAATACCCTCTCAATACCATAAACCTCAGTAATTTCTTTTTTTTCATCTTCTGACAAGTTGTTTTCGGCTGTCATTTCTATTGAAATTAGTCTTCCTGCTTTTTTTAAAACCCTAACCATTTCCGGTAAGGATTGACTAGTTTGTGTAAAGGCAATCACCGATTCTGCTGTAATAAAGTCAAATATTTCATCCGAAAATGGAAGTTTTTCAGCATTGGCCTTTATCAGTTTGATAGGCAGTTCATTTTTTTCAAAACGCTTTTTGGCTTTTCTGATCATCGTGGTATGAGCATCAATAGCAATAACGTCACATTTATATGTTTTTGCAAGAAAAACAGCTGTTTGTCCAGTTCCACATCCAACATCGAGAATTTTCTTATCAGGGGTAATACTTTCCTTTGTTAGTATTTTTTTTGTTAAGAAAGATCCACCAGGGTGAGCGCTAGTAATGCCAAGGTCTGCGAGCATATCCGTGTAAGTCAATTTTTTCATTTTTTCAATTCCTTTCCAAACGTTTGCTTTAATTTATGCAGGTCATTTGGGAAGGGGAACAAATAGTAAACGTGATTATTTAGATATTATTCACCTACTAAACTTGTATAAAGACGTTTGGCAATAGTTTGATCATTAGTCCCTTGAATTAATAAGCGTCCATTTTTAAATAGTGATAAAGTATATTCATCGTATGTGAGACGCAGTAGGTAGGGTGTCCTAACAACATTCCCAACTCTCGTCCACTTAGTATGAAAATCATCAAAATTAATGTTGTTCTGGAAACTTTCAGGTGTAATTTGTATGGAGTTTCTTCCACACAATGATGTAACTAAGCTTGTATATTTGGCGTTTTCTAAAAATGTAAAGTTTTTTTGTTGGCAACAAGGACATGTTTTATTTAAAGAATGTTGAAACGGAAACTCATCAAAGTCATTTTTCCAAACATCTATTTGTAGCATTTCTTGCCTAACTGAATGAGTATCTTCGATTAGTAGTTTAAATGCTTCTGTCGCTTGGTAAGAGGCTATAATATGAACAATAGTACTCAGAACACCTACTGTGTCACAAGTATCACCATGTCCAATCTCTGCGTCCGGAAATAAACATCGAAAACATGGCGTCTTATAGGGAATTATAGTAGTAGTCATCCCACGAGAATGAACAACTCCTCCGTAAATCCAAGGTATTCCTAACTTATGACTAATATCATTGATGAGGAAACGAGTTGTCATGTTATCAGTGCCATCAAGAATTAAGTCTGAACCTTTAACAATTTCCTCAATATTACTTGCATTCACATCTTCAATATAATAAGTAATATCAACAGAAGAATTAATTAATGCTAGCTTTTCTTTTGCGGCAACTACTTTTGGTAAATGATGAAGAGCATCATGTTCGTCAAATAACATTTGCCTTTGCAAATTACTTTCCTCTACAAAGTCCCTGTCTACTATTCTTATTCTTCCAACTCCTGCTCGAACTAAGTGATTTGCTAACGCTGTCCCTAAGGCTCCCATTCCAATAATTGTAACTATTTTTTTACTAAGCTTCTCTTGACTTGTATTACCTTCAGGCCAAAAAAGTAATTGTCGCGAATATTTCACAAATTTTTTATCCATAATTCATTCTCCCTATGGTCTATTAGTCTAGATTTACTAGTATTTATTAACATAGTTATAAAACTAGTTTATCCAAAAAATGGTGTTGATTAAAGAGGAATTTTCTTAGATTATGCAGAAATAGTAGTTGTTTGATAAATAATGTTAGGGAGGGTTTTTCATGGAATTAGGTGGTTATCGTAATCATGAAGCTTGGGTAAATTTGACTGATGGCACTATTGAGTATCGAAAATTAAATGAAGAAGATGCGAAGAAGTACATTGGTGCAAGAGGTTTAGGTGTGAAATATATGGTTGATAATCAGGTTTACAATGCCGAGCCATTATCTCCAGAGAATATTCTTGCTGTTATGACTGGTCCTTTAACTGGTACGAGAATTCACATGAGTGGACGTCTCTGTACAGTGACTCGTTCACCTTTGACAGGAACAGTAACAGATTCACACTTAGGTGGCTGGACTGCAGCAAGACTGAAATGGGCAGGCTTCGATAATTTAATATTTACAGGAAAGAGTGAACAACCAGTTTACTTATATGTTGAAGATGGAAAAGCGGAATTAAAAGATGCCTCTAGTTTATGGGGAAAAACCACTCGCGAAACAGTAAAAGCATTACAGGAGTTGTATGGTAAAAAAGATACTAGTATTATGACGATCGGGCAAGGTGGGGAGAATTTAGTAAGGTATGCAGGTTGGATGAACGAAGACGATCGTGCAGCAGGCAGAGGCGGAACTGGTGCGGTAGCAGGATCAAAAAATTTAAAGGCCATCGTAATTATGGGAAGTCAAAAAGGTAATATGCCTCAACCTGCTCTTCCAGATCTTTATCCTGATGCAATAAAAGCTGGGCTAACAGCTATTAATGAAGGCGCTCTTACTGCACCTAGAAAAGGTGGTTTATCAGTTTATGGTACGAACGTATTAATGAATATTATGAATGAAGTTGGTGGTTTACCAACGAAAAACTCTCAGGAATCTTATTTTCCAGATGCTGATGAAATTAGTGGAGAGACGATTCGAGATGAATTATTAGTAGCAGAGCCAACGTGTCACGCCTGTCCTGTAGCCTGTAAGAAGGAAGTTGAGGTAAAGGAAGGTAAGTATAAAACAAGAACAGAAAGCTATGAATATGAATCAGCTTGGGCGTTAGGGGCAAACTGTGGCACTTCAAATAAAGAAGCTATTGCTTACTTAATTAATCAATGTAATGACTATGGAATTGACACAATTGAGTTAGGTAATACATTATCAGTAGCTATGGAAGCTTCAGAAAAAGGGCTATTGAAGGAAGATATTGAGTGGGGCGATGTTGATAAAATGATCGCACTAACAGAGCAAATCGTTCGACGAGAGGGACTTGGCGATATTTTAGCTGAAGGTCCAGGGAGAGCAGCAGCTGAATTTGGAAATGCAGATATCGCTATGGTTGTTAAAAACCAAGCAATCCCAGCTTACGACCCAAGAGCGGTTCAAGGGATTGGATTAGCGTATGCAACAAGTAATCGTGGGGCATGCCATTTAAGAGGCTATACAATAGCGGCTGAAATTGCAGGAATCCCAGAAGCAGTTGATCGTTTCCAAGTAGAAGGAAAAGGAGAACTACTAAAGATATTCCAAGACTTACACGCATTCTCCGACTCTCTTGATTTATGTAAATTCTCCTCATTCTCTGAAAATGCAGATCATTATGCACAACAATATTCTGCCGTAGTAGGAATTGAACTTACCGGTGATGACATCATGAAAATTGGTGAGAGAGTTTATAATATTGAGAGATTTTTTAATAATCAAGCTGGATTTGATGGGAAGGATGACACGTTGCCACAACGTTTCTTAGTGGAGCCTGCTACCGGAAATTCAGCGGGTTCAATCAGCCATCTTGCTCAGATGTTAAAAGAATACTATCATGTACGAGGCTGGGAAGATGGTGTGGTTACAAAAGAGAAATTAAAAGAACTAGAAATTGAAGTAAGTGTTGGAGCATAATAAGGTTAGGGATGATACCAAGTATCATCCCTTTTTTAAAGGCTCTTTTCGTATAAATTGTGGCTTTTCTATCCTAAAATTATCGAAAATTACCCTAGATGGAGATATCAACCAAAAAACTATGTAAGAAAAGAGCATTACTTAACAAATTAGTGGTGAATTCTTAGTAATTTGTGTAAAAATCCGGCTTTTGGAATTTTTACGAAAGCAACAAACTTTGCGAAAACAGCCTTTTTAAAAGACTAATCATCCACCAGCTCGAAATGTTTTTTTACGAAAGTTTACTAAAACTGTCTTTAAAACAGTTTCGTCCTCTGACCTAAATAGTATTTGTACTTTAGGGATCCAAGACTGAAACATAAAAAATCTTTCCTCAGTAGAGACCTCACATTCCCAACTTTCCGAAACAAAAAGTTCATCGGTAACTGCTTTGGACCCTAATTGTAGGAGATAGCTGATAATGTCTTTCCGTAATATACCACGGATCTCCAATTTTTCTTCTTCCATGTTAGCCACCTGCAACCGGAGGAAATAAAGCAATTTGATCAGCTTCTTTTGTTGGGGAAGCTAACCCTTCTAGGTGGATGATATTCCTACCATTTATAAATACATGGACAAGCGGTTTTAATTTTCTATCTTCTGTAAATAACTCTTCGTTCATTAAAGGGTATTGCTCTACTAGTTTATCAAGAACCGATAAGATTGATTGACCATCAGCTACCGTAAGAGTAACTGTTTTTCCTCCGCAAATCTCTCGAAAGTTCGCAAAAACTTTAATTAGCATTCTATCACTCCTTTCTCTTATTATTATTATAGAGAAAGGAATATTTGACAATAAATATGATGAAAATAATAGAAAAAGGGATGAAGAAATGGATCGTAAAGTAGTTGTTGTAACCGGAGGAGCAAATGGTATAGGCAAAGAAATTGCCAGACAATATGGAGGTAATCGTTATCTTGTAGTCATTGCTGATAGGGATGAGGCACAAGGACAGCATGTGACAGCGCAAATAATAGCTGATGGAGGTGAAGCACTAGTAATAAAAACTGATGTTAGTGTCCCCTCTAATATAGAGGAACTATTTAACAAGGTACATAGTTCCTACGGAAGAGTAGATGTGCTAATTAATAATGCAGGTATTTCAAAGTGGGGTTCACCATATGATTTGGCTGTGAGTGAGTGGGATTACATTATCAATACTAACTTGAGAAGTGTGTTCTTATGTTCTAGAGAAGCAGCAAAGATGATGAGAGATAATGGTGGTGGTTCAATCGTTAACATTGCATCGACAAGAGCGATTATGTCCGAACCAAACTCTGAAGCCTATGCTGCATCAAAAGGAGGAATATTATCTTTAACACATGCGCTAGCAGCTTCACTAGGTACCGATAACATTAGAGTTAACGTAGTCAGCCCAGGATGGATTGAGACAGGTAATTATGATGAGTTACGAGAGACTGACCATCAACAGCATTTGACGAATAGAGTTGGTAGACCGAGCGACGTTGCGAAGGCATGTCTTTATTTAACAGCAGAAGATAATGATTTTATAACTGGTACGAACATTATTATTGATGGAGGAATGACCCGCAAGATGATTTATGAAGAATAAAAGGTATCGGCTTTAGCCGATACCTTTCTTTTCTCTAAGCAATCTTTTTATCAGAGTTTAGATCAATAGAGTTTGTTGCAGTGTTTTTCTTAAATGTAAACAGGATAAAGAATACTGCAATTACGAGATAACCTAACATAAAATCGTAATTAGCTCCAAAAGTAAGTTTAGGTGCGTGCATTAAGCCAATGTAAGATAAACCTGCACCTATTAATGAGAAAAGTGCTGCTTTCTTAAAGTTATGATCAATAATAAAGACTGTAATCGCACCAAGAATAATTCCTGAGAACATTGCACCTTGACCAAGTGGGACAATAGCACTAGAAAAATTAGCAACCGCTTCGCCAGCTGAATTATTAAAACGAGACATGATAAAGTTTGCTAAGTAAGGAAGCATTGCTAATACAACTGCCGGATAGTATTTTGTTTCATTCGTTTGAAAGGCAGTAGATACCATTGAAATACCAACGAATACAAGGATTGGTGCAACAACAGAGATTGGAATGATTGCAGAAAGTGCAGCAATTACACCTGTCATAGCTGTTATTCCAAAAACAACTGCATTTAAAATACTGTATCCACGTCCAGCACCCATCCACTTTGATCCTACGGAAGCAATATAAACAGTCGTTGGGAACATTCCACCAAATAAAGAACCAATCACAGTTCCTGCTCCATCAACAGCTTGACATTCTCTAACATCATATCGATCACCTTCTCCAGCCATAGCTTCAACATTGTTCATCGTTTCTACAGCGTTGTAAATTGTAATCGGTAATATTACAGCTAATAAAGCAATCATTGTTCCAAATAAAAGTCCCATACCCTCGAATGCAGCGAAAGTTGGTAGTAATGGATAAAAACCAAAATTAGCTAAACCTTCTGAGATTTTTGATGTATCTGAATAACCTAAAGTAAATGCTAGAACTGTTCCAATGACAATGGCAAATAACGAAGCTGGAATTTTAAAAGGTAATGTTACCTTTCCAACTAGACCTACCAAAATAACAGCTAACACAAATAATCCAACAACAGGCATCTGGAAAGTTCTGAATAACATTTCTCCAGCGATAAAAGTTAAAGCTACCCCAGCTAGTGCACCTAACATTGCAGCACGAGGGATATTATTTCTTACCCAGTTTCCAGTTAAACTTAACAAAATCTCGATGAGTCCACTTAACATACACGCTGCTAGGGCAATCTTCCAAGCTAGTTCAGGGTCACCTGTTAAAGCATTTGCAGGTGCTAAAACACCAAATAAGAAAACGAACATAACAGGTGTACTAATACCGTAAGAAAGTGCAGTGACATTAGCTCTTCCTTCTTTTTTTGCCAGTTTACCAGCAGAATAAGCATAATATAAATTTCCGACAATAACTGCAACAGCAGCACCTGGAATTACCTTTCCAAACACAATACTTGCTGGAAAGCCCATACCTAGCATTGTAACTGCAATAATAACGAAGTTAGCAAGGTTGTTCTGAAATAACGCAAAGAAAGCATCGGTATCTTCTTTTTTATACCATGGGTAATGAACTTGTTTAGTTGACATTTTAATTCTTCTCTCCTTATTAGTTGGGAATAATTATTTTGTAGCTACTTCTTCAAGAAAGCGAACAGTATTATTTTCAAGAGAGGCTAGTCTTGCCAAGGATTCGACTTGATAACCGGCCTGCTCTAGTTTTTCTCTTCCAGGTTGAAATGATTTTTCAATAACAATGCCTATTCCTACAACAGTAGCATTGGCTTGTTCAACTAAAGATGCTAACCCAAGAGCCGCTTCACCATTTGCTAGAAAATCATCGATAATAAGTATTTTGTCGTCTTCTAAGATGAAATCCTTAGATACGGTAATTTCATTCGTCTCGTTCTTAGTAAATGAATGGACCTTCGCGGATAATAAATTTGAGCTCAATGTTAATGACTTTTTCTTTCTTGCAAACACAAATGGTATTCCTAACTCTAGAGCGGTAGTGAAGGCTGGTGCAATACCAGAAGATTCAATTGTTAGTATTTTTGTAATTTCCTTACCGTTAAATCTTTTTACAAATTCCTGTCCCATTTGAGCAATTAAAATGGGGTCAATTTGATGGTTCAAAAATGTATCTACTTTTAAAACTCCGTTGGATACAACGACTCCTTTATTTAAAATTGCTTGTTTTAATTCTTCCATGTTGTCTTCCTCCTACTAACTTACAAAATAAAAAGCTCGAATTTTCCCATCACCCATAGAAACTATGAGTGGATGAAAAAATTCGAGCTTAATTAAACTCAAATATAGGAAAGCCTGTAAAATATAAAAATTTACAAAAGGGCTACATCCACTCGTAGTCGAGTCATTTACGGTAACTCGGTAGAGACTTGCAGGCCATATTCCTGCGATTATACGAGATCAATTATTTTGTTGTTTGTAGTGTGATTATAGCACATGAATTTAGAATTGAATAGATTATTTTCCGAATGAATTTCAGAATATATAAAATATCGTTCGTTAATTTCCAGTTATAGTTAGTATTTTACGGTTTTTGGAACTTATTATTCTTGATTTTTCCTAAAATCTCATTTTTATCATGTTCATTAAAAAATTTTAATTTATGGAGTAGATGAGTATAATTTATTATTCTTTGAACAGATTTTTTTCTCATGCTTGTTCACCTCTTTCCTTAAGGCAAAATTTTTGTTTTTGTTAAACATTATATGTAAGAAGATGTAAAATGCTAATTACAATGGATTAATTAATTTAATTTTCTAATTTATTTGAAAATAAATAGAAAATGTAAAGTAGCTATGTTATACTTTTAACCATTATAAAGATAATTTAGTGAGTAAAAACGTTAATGTGATAAAGATCTGAATTGGAGGAATTAGCTTGAGGGAACAAGTTTTTCTCTATGATACGACCTTAAGGGATGGGACCCAAGGTGAGGGAATTAGTTTATCGGTTGATGATAAATTAAAAATTGTTACAAAGTTAGATCAGCTTGGAGTGCATTACATTGAGGGTGGTTGGCCAGGAAGTAATCCCAAGGATATGGAGTTTTTTCGGAGAGTCCAAGAATTACATTTGAAGAAAAGTACAATTACCGCATTTGGTAGTACGAGAAGGAGTGGGGGTAGCGCAGAGAATGATGAAAATCTCTTAAAAATAATTGAAAGTAAGGTAGGTACAGTCGCAATTTTTGGTAAAGCATGGGACTTCCAAGTTCAAGAAGCCTTGCGAACAACGTTAGCAGAAAACCTTCAAATGATTAGTGATTCTGTACGCTTCTTAAAAAGCCATGGTTTAGAAGTGATCTTTGATGCTGAACATTTTTTTGATGGTTATAAAGCTAATAAAAATTATGCAATGAAAGCCTTGTTTGCTGCAGAAGATGCAGGAGCTAACTGCATAGTGTTATGTGATACAAATGGTGGTACATTACCACATGAAATTTCTGAAATTGTCAAAGATGTTTGTGGTAAAGTACATATTCAAGTGGGAATTCACTGTCATAATGATGGAGAACTAGCGGTTGCAAATTCATTAATAGCTGTCCAGGCTGGGGCAAGACAAGTGCAAGGGACAATAAATGGTTACGGTGAACGCTGCGGTAACGCCAATCTAGTTTCAATTATTCCTAATTTACAAATGAAGTTAACGTATACTTGTGTGGAAGAAGAACACTTAAAAAAGTTAACATCAATAGCCAAATATGTTCATGAAATAGCTAATCAAACAGCTCCTAGTAATCAGCCTTTTGTAGGTAGAAGTGCTTTCGCTCATAAAGGGGGGATGCATGTGAGTGCAGTATTAAAACACCCCCAAACATATGAACATGTGTTGCCAGAGCTAGTAGGGAATAATCGCAGAGTATTAGTTTCTGAGCTATCAGGCCAGAGTAATTTGATGTTTAAAGCGCAGGAATGGAACATAAAGCTTGATAAAAAAGACCCGACCTCAAAACAATTATTAGAGACAATTAAGATAAAAGAGCATGAAGGCTATCAGTATGAGGCAGCGGAAGCTTCCTTTGAACTTCTTGTCAAACAGAGCTACGGTAGTTTGAAAGACTATTTTATATTAGACTATTTTAAAATATTTATTGAAAAAAATGGAGACGAAAGTTTTTCAACAGAAGCAGTTATTAAGCTTTGCATACAAGATGAAATCATTTTAACTGCAGCGGAGGGGAATGGTCCTGTAAATGCCTTAGACCATGCGTTACGAAAGGCACTAGAGCAGTTTTACCCGATAATTAGAAATATGCATTTATCGGACTATAAAGTTCGAGTGTTAGATGAAACAGAGGCTACCGCCTCAAAGGTACGAGTGCTAATTGAGTCTACTGATGGTCAAGAGAAATGGAGTACCATTGGTGTTTCAGCAAACATAATAAAAGCAAGTTGGTTAGCACTTGTAGATAGTGTTCAATATTATCTAATGAAAAACGATGATGTAATTGAGCTCGTCTATCCCCAAAAAACAAACAATAGTCTTGGAGTAAGTAACCATTAAACCTAATGTGAATTCTTGGATCAAAAACATACTAAGATTAGTAGTGCAGACCCCGGCCAGGGTTTGTGCTACTATTTTTTATAGTAGAAGTGAAGTAAGGCCGATCAGCCTCTAGGACCATTTAAGAGTCCGTATTAAAAACCGGCCGACTTCACACCCTTATTTGAATCAGTTTAGTATGTTGGGTCCATAAGAGATCGAGTAAAAGAAAGTGGAATCGATAAGGCAATGTGAAGGCTTCTATGACTGGCAGGAGAAGGAGAAATGAATATGAAACATGTACTGGCATTCGATGTTAGTATGGGGAAAAGTACGATGGTTATCTATAACCACTATAAGAAATGTGAATTTGAAGGCGAAATTAATCATAATAAGTTGTCTTTTAAAGCCTTGAATGAAAAGATTTGTGAAATCACTAAACTGGATGGTCAGGCACCTGAAATTGTATTCGAAGCATCAGGAGTTTATTCAAGACCATTAGAATACTTCTTTCAAACAGAAGGCTACCCCTATCATAGAGTTAGCCCGTTAGAAGCGAATTTACAAACAGCTTCAATGCGCCGTCATAAGACTGATAAAAGCGATGCCCATGAGCTTGCTAAATCCCACTTTCGGACAGAACGTACAACGACATATCAAGAAGAAAACTATTATAAACAGATGCGCGCACTTACACGTTATTATGATGAATTAGAAAGTGAATCTACCAACCTATTCAGCCGTATGCACGCTATTTTACAACTAAGTTTCCCTGAGCTAGAACATCTTTTTTCAAAACGTTCTGCACTCTTTTTAAATATTGTTCAGCTTTATCCACACCCAGATGAAGTATTGGAGTGTTCTAAAACTGTGATACGAAACCGATTAAAAGCGAATACAAAAAAGAATCTATCCCTTACACGCGCTGAAGAAAAAGGAATAGGACTGCTTCACGCTGCCCAAAACTCATATCCAGCAATTTCGAAAGAAGATGTGAGATGTGAACAAGTGCGTGATTATGCTAAACGTATTTCAGACTTAAAAGAGAAAAAAGAACAGATTATTAAACAAATGGCAGAGCTATCAAAAG
This sequence comes from Anaerobacillus alkaliphilus, assembly GCF_004116265.1. NCBI lineage: Bacteria > Bacillati > Bacillota > Bacilli > Caryophanales > Bacillaceae > Anaerobacillus > Anaerobacillus alkaliphilus. Next base: position 11,886 of record NZ_QOUX01000001.1, read on the forward strand.
GACGCATAGAATTTCAAGTGCTAACTTCTTTTCCGGGGATTGGTGAAGTAACAGCGGTAAGATTAATTGGAGAAATCGGAGATCTTCGACGCTTTCAAAACCATAAACAATTGAATGCGTATGTTGGGATCGACATTATGCGGTATCAATCTGGTAATACATTTTATAAAGATAAAATTAACAAACGTGGGAATAACAAGCTACGAAAAATCTTATACTTTATGATTCAGACGATGATTAAACTACGTAAGAAGACTAACAATCATATTATAGAATACTACGACAAATTAAAAACGCAACCTCATGGAAAACCCCATAAAGTTGCGTCCATTGCGTGTGTAAATAAGTTTTTGAAAGTGGCATTTCATCTAATCACACACAACATCACCTATGATTACGAAGCGGCATCAACCTGTTCGTAAATCGTTATTTATACTATACCATACTTGGCCTCTCGAAAAAACTCAACTCGTAAGGTCTATTTGGCGTGCGCAAATTAATTTTGAGTGGGAGGGGTACCCCTCCCACTCAAAATTAATTCATCTAACATAAATAAAAAGATAAAAACACTTGACTGTAGGTAAGAAAGAGGCTGACTCAATGGGTCAGCCTCTTCTCTTTATTATCGAAAACTTGGATATACATACGGAGATTCCGGTTCAGCAACAACAGTCACTTCACGTAATTGGATGATTGGCAACTGGTAGCCATGATACTCCGTCTTATTGATAGTTCCTCTCACTCTTATCCACATATCATTTTCATATAAATGGGCGTCCTCAGTTTCAACTAATGTTCCATAGACACCTGCATCTGCTGTACAACATGTCATTGAAAATCTAGCGACTACTAATCGGTTTTCCTCAAAATCCTGTTCTCGAAAAACAAATCCAGTGATTTCTAGTTCTTTCCCGATAAAGCTTTCCAAATGCAAGTCAAGTAGGGTCATAATGTCTAAATAGTTTTGATCCGTGACTTGTATTACTGGTTCATTTAATAATTCGGTCATTAGCTCTTTATAGTATTCACTAAACCACTCTTCATCGTAATAGTCCTCAATTTGAAAATGTTCAATATCCTCATCAATCGATTCTAAACTAGCTAAATAGCCTTCGGGATCATTCAAGAATTGGTCTGCACGAGGTGTAGAAGAGTCTACTGGTTTTGCAAGGTTCATTCCAGAGCCATAAATAATTCCGCGATTAGCGGCTACTTGACTATTTAACGCTTGATCTGGAATCATAAATCCCATCAGAAGTGGGACGATAAAGATTGAATATATTAGTAGCTTAATCCAACCGGGTCCTTTTACTTGGTGATCTAAACCACAATCACAATCTATTTCTTCTTCAGCTTGGCCCTTTTTTGTACTCCGAAAAATTTGGAGGATACCAAGTAAGAAAAAGACAATAATTGAAAAATAAATAAAAGGCATCATTTTAGGGGCAATATAGTATTTCATGTTGTCGGTAATAATGAAGCCTAAAATCAGTAAGGCAAAACCGAAGAGGATAATACCTCTAATATAAGCGTGAAAACCTAAGTCGCCTTTATTGTTCAAGATAAATCAACCCTTTCCGTAAAAGTTAAATCCCTTATAACACAAAAAAATGAAGTAATAATACTGAGGTAAATACGACAATTGTAACAGTTCCCATAAATACTAGGACAAACTTAGTTTTAAAGAACGCTAGTAACATGACTGTATTTTTTAAATCAAGCATGGGTCCATAAACTAAAAAGGCAATAATAGAACTAGTTGTAAAGTTATTTGCAAATGAAGCAGCAACAAAAGCATCGGCTTCAGAACAAAGTGACAATACATATGCAAATGCCATCATAACAAATGTGGCAGAGTACTCGTTTGAACCTAGTGCTTGAAGAATACTTCTATCTAAGAACGTCTGAAACATTGCAGCGATAAAAGCCCCAGCTATTAGATATTTTCCCATCATAAAGAACTCATCTGCAGCATGGTACATTGTTTGTTTTACACGGTTAGGCTTCTTATTTGAAGTAATAACTTGTGTTACTTGGCTTCCAATTAGTTCTTCTTTGCTCCATTTTAGTTGATCCTTCTGTTTGCGGAAAATCATATAGATAATTGCGCCAATCAAGATAGATAAGACAAAGGCAAGACCCATACGTGAGTAAAGTACTGTTGGGTTTGAACGAAATGCATAGAAGGTAGAGGCAAATACAACAGGGTTTAATATTGGTGCCCCAACTAAAAATACGACACCAACATGTAACGGCATTCCCTTTTTAATCAGTCTTCTAACCACAGGTACAATTGCACACTCACAAATAGGGAAAATCGCCCCAAGAATTGCTGCGGGAAATAACGCAGCAACAGCATTTTTAGGTAGATAACGTTGAATAGTATCTTCAGAGACATAAATTTGAATTAAAGCAGATACAAATACTCCTAGTAGAATAAAAGGGAAAGCCTCTATAATAATGCTAATAAAAATTGTGTTCACGTTCACCAAACTATCCGGTAAATTTGAAAAGGTAACCGAGCCTTTGATTTTTTCAGTATTAAAAAATAGCAACAAAAATACTAGTAACAACATGACACCGAGTAAATCTTTAGCTAAAGACGAAACAGATTCTTTTAGATTCATAGACGATCTACTCCTATTTATTTTTTATAATTTATATTATTTTTTCTCATTCTAGTATTCTACCATAAAATCACGATTAGATAAAATGACGTGAAAACAATAAAAAGGAATGATTCTTATTTGTAAAAAAAGAGTGGATATGCTATCTTAAGATGAATCCAATTGAATGGAGGAGACTTGTTTGAGGAAAATCCCAAGCTATATTATTACCGGATTTTTAGGTAGTGGTAAAACAACTATATTACAAAAAATACTAGATTACTGTAGAAAGAAAAGTTTAAAGCCTGCCATTGTATTAAATGAAATTGGAGACATAAATGTTGAACAAGGGTTGTTTCAAGATAACCAAGTTCTAGAAATGTTAAATGGTTGCATTTGTTGTTCTATTCAAGGTGATTTTACAAGGGAACTTCATTCTTTTTTATTATCATTAGATGAGAAAGATGTACCTGATGTTATATTTATTGAAGGAACTGGTATTGCAAATCCGTTGGAAATTGTTGATGGGTTAACAGACCCTCTTTTGATTGAGTGCATAGATTTATTTTCAATAGTAAATATAATTGATGCTAGTAAGTATTTGGAATATCAAAGTATCTTTTCAAGCTCAAAAGAAGTGCGTTCGGTCTTGAAAGCACAAGTTACTACAAGTTCTTTTATCATAGTAAATAAAGTAGATTTAGTAACAGAAAAAGTGAAAGAGAAAGTACTTAAAAAAGTTACTAGTCAAAAAAGAGGTGAAACTCCTCTTGTGGAAGCAAGTTATGGTGAAGTAGATATAAATCAACTGTTGGAACAAAGGTTTGTTATTAATCGTAAAGGTGAAGACACATGTGGTTGTTCTAGTGACCATTCATGTGATGAGCATATTGGCCACCACCATAATCACTCGTTTCAAGCAGTGAAGATTGAAGTACCTAAGCCTGTAGAACGAATTAAACTTGAAAAGTGGTTAAAGCAACTACCTGAAACGATTATTCGTGGAAAAGGGATCATTCAATTAACAGAAACGGTGGGAAGCTTTCAATTTCAATTTGCTTCAAAACAACTTCATTTAAATAGAGTAAAGGAATTACCAAAGATAGATCCTTGTCTCATACTAATTGGCGTTGATATTAATAGTTCAGAAATTAGACAGTCGTTTCATCAGGAATTTATTAAATAGAAGAGAGGCCGACAGCTGTCGGCCTCTTTGTTAAATATCAATCACTGTTGTAGGATCAATAAATAAAAATACCAGGATTGCTACCACAAAGCAATAAATGGCGAAGTAAATTAATTTGCTTCTTTTTAAGAAGTCAATCAACCAGATAATCCCTAACCAGGAAAATACAAAAGTTGTTATAAAGGATACTACTAAAGCTGGAGTACCAATTGCAGCAAAGATATCTCTACTCACGTCTCCAACCGCCAAAACTGTCGATCCTAAGATTACAGGGATAACAAGTAAAAATGAGTAACGTACAGCAGTTTCACGGTTTAAACCGATGACTAGTGCAGCAATTAACGTTGCCCCTGACCTTGAAATACCTGGGAGAACTGATAACGTTTGTGCTAGACCAACAATAATTGAGTCAAGGAAAGTCATTTCTTTTTCAGTACGGTTTCCGTAACGATGGAATCTTTCAATGAAAACCAATCCTAAACCTGTTACTACCAATGTAACTGAGATAAATGTAGGTGATTTCATGTTATCACCAATATAATCTTTTAATAAAATCCCTAGCCCGCCGGTAATAAATGTGGCGACAATAATATAAAGGGCAAAAAGAAAGTGGACACGATTTTCAGCAGATTTCGTTTTGAAATAACGAAAGAAACCAACTATGACAGCTAATAAATCTTTTCTAAAATAAATCACAACTGCTAAAATAGATGCAATATGTAAGTAAATTTCAAATGCTAACCCAGGAAAAGGTGTTCCTAGTATGAGTTGGGTAATTACAATGTGTGCAGTACTTGAGATTGGTAAAAATTCAGTTAAACCTTGAACAATTCCAAATAAAATAGCTTCTAATATAGACATAATGTCTCCTTCCTTAATGTAAAAATCACTGATACTAATTCTAGCAAAATAAATGTAAATGATAAAGAGGAATAATTTTAACTAAGCATTTTTTATTGCAAGTAAAATGAACGTTCTTTATACTTGAAAGAATAAACGGCATAAGGAAAAGTTCCTCTGAAACGTTAATGACAATTTTAACAATTCGTGTTTTGGACTGTGACATTACTTTGGAGGTAAAAAAATGACTAATAATCGCTTTATTAGCTTTATGATTTTACTAATAGCTTTGGCGTTTATCATCTATGTACTTGTGGATAATATTTCTATTGATAATAAGGGTACTGAGGACAATTTACTGGGTGACGACCCATATGTGACAAAGGATGAAGTTGGATTACTTCGCGGAATGTATGCACCAGACTTTACCTTACCACTTTTTGGGACTGAGGATGAACGGTCATTATCAGATTTTCACGGAAATATAGTTGTCCTGAATTTGTGGGCATCTTGGTGTCCGCCATGTCGAGATGAAATGCCGGATTTAATTAAATTAGATAATCAGTATAAAGGTAAAGGGGTAAAGGTAGTTGGCGTTAACATGGCAACTCTTGAAAGAAATGAGGGTGCTACTGAACAATTCATGGAAGAATTCAATGTGAATTTTCCGACATTTATTGATCTGCCTACTGAGTCAACCAACCAACGAGGGATTGTGGAGTCTCTTTATCAAGTTAGAGCACTTCCGGCAACATATATCTTAGATGAGCAAGGAAGAATTTTTATTTCAATCAGAGGTAAAGTGACATTTGAGATGTTAGAAAATGAAATTTTAAAGATTTTAAAATAGAAAAAGAAGGTGACTCTATAGTAGGATGTCACCTTCTTTTTCTATTTTATAGATGGGTAGTATAAGTATCTTTTTTTAAGATTTCTTTCAATTGTAACAGTAGTTCGGCTGAAAGTACTGGTTTTTGTAATGATGAAAGATTGTTTTGAAGCTGTTCCAATGTTCTTGCACCCGGTACAACTGTTGCTGTAGGAGTATTTCCTAAGCAATAATGAAGCGCAAGTTCCTCTAACCTATAGGAATGTTCATGAGCGAATTTCTGTAATTGAGGTAGTATATGCGCTAGTTCTTTATACGAATAACTTAGGTACCCATCATTAGTCAGTTTGCTAATGAAAGCCTCAGATAGTAACCCCTTAGCTATTGGTCCCCTAGTAATAACGCTAATTTCTTTATCGGCTAAAAGTGGCATAATGTCATCTTCAGGTCTTCGATCAAGCATACTATGCTGAAGCATTACACTAATAATTTGCGATTTTTTTACATATTCTTTAATAACATTAGGGCGAATGGATGAAATACCGTAATAACGAATCCAGCCTTCTTGTACGAGTTCTTCAAAAGCTTCAATTGTTTCATCAATTGGGTCATCTATCGTACCACCGTGGAGCTGGTAAAGATCAATATAGTCTGTTTGCAAACGTTGTAAGCTCTCTTTTACAGCTTGCTTTATATACGATTTCCTCGGGTCCCAAGACCAACCTTCTTTTTCCTTATTCCATTTATTCCCTACTTTCGTTGCAAGAATAATTTCATTTCTTTTCCCTCTTAAGCTATTTCCTAGTACACGTTCATTATCACCGTAATCGTATAAGTCAGCTGTATCAAAATAATTAATACCCATGTCTACGGCATAATTTACTAAATACTCACATTCTCGATTTGACATTAGTGACATGCAGCCTAAACCTACTATTGAAGCATGTAAGTCTGAGTTACCGATTTGTCTTTTTATTATCATTTAATAACTCCTCCAAAAAAATCTTCTGTAATAACAATACTAATTTATGAAATGGAGAGCAAATAAGAAGGTTATTTCGCAAATGAAAGGTAATAATGTTCTAAGGGACAATTACGTTATTGAGGAGACTTTCATATGTATATAGAAAAAAAAGTTATTGTAGAGGGAATTCTATATGAGGATGAGGATATTCAGCTTTTAAGCACATCCGCTGAATCTAAAAAGGCACTACTATACTTAAAGATCACTCCTCGAGCTTATGTGAAAGACGAAGTAATCGTCAATAGCACATCAACAAGTCTTAAATTAGGTACGGGTGGTATGGATATTGTAACCTCCGTAATAAATTCAACACCGAAGGTAAGTTTACACCCTAGAGGCCATATAATGAAAGCACGTTATTTACCAAATCAACATTCCGTACTGGCTGTAGAATCCCAAGAAAGTGAATACCATGCACTGTTTAATGAGCCATTTTGCCTAGGCGGTAAGAAAATATTGATTGGTGAGCTTCACAGTATGATGCCTATATGCTTTTGGGCTATGGATTATCTCAAAAGTGATGCTAAGATGACGGTTATTATTAGTGATGAAGCAAGCATACCGATTAGCTTAAGTAGTCACATCCGCACCCTTAAAGAAGAAGAGCGTTTTTGTACGATTACAATAGGGCAGGCTTTTGGTGGGACATATGAAGCAGTTAATCTTCCGACAGCACTCCAGTTTGCTAGCAGTGTTTTAGAAAGCGATATTATCCTTATCACACTAGGACCTGGTGTTGTAGGAACGGGGACAACCTATGGCTTCAGTGGAATTGCACAAGCCAACTGGGCGAATGTCATCGGTAGCTTAGGTGGTGTACCCGTATGGATACCTAGAATTTCTCAAAGTGATAAGCGTGATCGACACACGGGTATTAGTCATCATACAATCACACCATTACTGAAATTTACGAAAGTGAAAAGTGTCTTACCACTACCAAATATTCAAGGAAAGATTAATGATAAAATTCGTGAACAAGTAACGCAAATTGCTCACCATCACGATGTTTATTGGATTGAACCGAATACTCTTAGTGGCTTAATTGAAAATGTGCTGACCAAGAGTCCCATTCCCATTAAGACAATGGGGAGGCAATATCATGATGACCCTGCGTTTTTTCTAGGAGTTGCAGCAGCAATGAAATGGCTATTAAGTTAGCGCTTTGGATTTTGACTGTCAATCCACTCTTGAACCGTTTTATATTTTTTTATATATTTTTTTAGCATATAATTAATTTGCCAGGCTTTTCCTACTAGAGTTACTTTTTGATCTTGAACATAGATTTTCAATGTTATCTCTCCCCTCACTGCTTGTCCATGTTTTGAAACAAGCTATGATAAACTGTATGAGAGATAAAAACGATTTAGACTAGAAAAGAAAAAAAATTAGCACAAAAGGAGAGGGTAAAATGAAACAAGAGTTTTATGAGAAAACCCTAGCAACTAAGTCAATCTTTCAAGGAAAGGTTATCGAATTAGTAGTAAAAGATGTGGAACTACCTGACGGGAATACAAGTAAGCGTGAAATTGTTCATCACCCAGGTGCTGTTGCAATTATTGCTCTAACTAAAGATAAAAAACTCTTGGTAATAGAACAATTTCGAAAACCGTTAGAAAAAACGATTATTGAAATTCCTGCTGGGAAACTAGAAAAAGGTGAAGATCCATTAGAATGTGCAAGAAGAGAGCTTGAAGAAGAAACTGGTTTTAGGGCTATTTCAATAAATTTCATAACTTCATTTTATACATCGCCTGGATTTGCAGATGAATTAATTCATATTTACTTCACAGATGAAATTGAGATTGGTGAAGTTAACCCTGATGAAGACGAATTCTTATCTGTACTAGAGGTTTCACTTAGCGAAGCAGAACAATTAATTGAAGAACAAAAAATTCATGATGCAAAAACGATTTATGCAATTCAATATTTAAAACTTAAAGGTGGCTTAACTTAAACGTGAGATCGTACTTTGCAGACTTACACATTCATTTAGGTGCAACATTGTCAGGGAAACCAGTGAAAATCACTGCTTCAAAATCAATGACTCTAACGAGGGTTTTAGAGGAAGCAGCAGATGTTAAGGGTTTAGACCTAATTGGGGTTATTGACTGTCATGTACCAGAGGTTTTAGCGGAGCTAGAACAGTTAAAGGAAAAAGGAGAACTTGTTGAAACAGATCAGGGGATCCTTTGCTATAAAGATAAAATCTCTTTGATAGTAGGCTCTGAGATAGAGATTTATGACGAAAATTGTAAAGGGCCAATTCATATTCTTGCGTATATTCCTTCTATTAATATAATGAAGCAGTTTTCCAATTGGTTAAAGGAAAGAATCACAAATATAACTTTGAGTACACAGAGAATTTATGTCGATGGTAGAACCCTTCAGCAGCAGATTAAAGATCTAGGTGGTTTATTTATCCCAGCTCATGTTTTTACGCCGTTTAAGAGCGTTTATGGGAAAGGTGTGAACAAAAGTGTAAGCGAAGTTTTTGACATTGATAATATTGATGGCATTGAGTTAGGACTTAGTTCTGATACATTAATGGCAAGTAGGGTACGAGAATTAGAGTACTTTTCATTTTTAACAAATTCCGATGCTCACTCTTTAGGGAATATTGCTCGTGAATATCAAAAGATGAAGATGGACAAACCTAGCTTTTTTGAATTAATGAAAGCCTTGAAAAATGAAGAGGGTAGAGAAATAGAATGCAACTATGGTTTAAATCCTCTCTTAGGGAAGTACCACGAAACCACTTGTGAACGCTGCTTTGAGCCCTTTAATAAATCCTTTCCATTCTGTCAAAAGTGCGGACATGGCTCTTTTATAAAGGGAGTCTCAGAGAGAATCGACGAATTGGCTGACACAAGCAGTATGAAAATAAAACGGAAAAGGCCTCCATATGTTCATCAAATACCTTTACATTTTATTCCTACGTTAGGACCAAAAACATTAGAAAAGTTACGTCTGTATTTTGGAACTGAAATGAATATTATGCATTATGTATCTAAAGAACAGCTAGAGAATGTTGTTACAAAAAAAATTGCTGAATACATTATTCTTGCAAGAGAAGGGAAGCTTGTCTTACAAACAGGTGGTGGAGGTAAGTATGGCAAGGTAAAATAAAAATGACTAAACGAATCGTTTTCCTGAAAACCTTTCTATTAATTTGTCATAGAAAGGTAGTTTTTTTCATAGAGTGAAGTAGAAAGACGCATTTACTATGAAAAAAATTAAGGAGGAGAACGATGAGAAGAAAAGCAAGTGGCATTGGACAAGTAGTTGCTTATCATATTGAAGAAAATCGTTCAATTTATATATTTACAATCGTGTTATTTTTAATGGGAATTATTTTTGGGGCCATTATTGTAAACAGTCTAAGTCTTAGTCAAAGAAATGACTTACATATATATTTGAATCAATTTTTTGGACAAGTGGCAGAGGGACAACTTGCTGACTCAGCTGCGATGTTCTCTCAGAGCTTTGCTCATTATGTGAAATATATTGGACTTATGTGGGTGTTAGGTTTAACTATTATTGGACTCCCTATTATTTTAATCCTATTATTTATAAAAGGTATTGTTGTAGGATTTACAGTAGGTTTTTTGGTTAATCAACTTGGAATGTCTGGATTTTTACTTTCATTTGCATCAGTTATGCCTCAAAACTTTATATTAGTCCCAGCTTATATTATCATTACAACCTGCGCTGTTTCATTTTCGCTCAAGATGGTAAGACATCAATTTATCAAGCGAAGTCATGAACCAATTTTTCAACAATTTTTACGCTACTCTGCTTTAGTAGTATGTATTGGCGCGGTGTTAGCAATTGCTTCAGCTTTTGAAGCTTATATCTCACCAAATCTTATGAGAATGGTCGTTAATTGGATGTAAATAGTATTATATAATAATAATTATAAACTATCTTTTATAATGATTTTAATTTGACCCCTTTTCGATTATTGAGTATAATGAGATCAGGTAAACGGCTACTCGGGAGGGGCAGAAAGTATGGAAAAAAGAATAGAACGAATAAAAAAACAGTTGCATTCTCAAAGTTATAAGCTTACTCCGCAACGAGAGGCGACAGTGCGTGTTCTGTTAGAACACGAAGAAGACCATTTGAGTGCAGAAGATGTATATCTTTTAGTGAAAGAGAAGGCTCCTGAAATAGGCCTAGCTACAGTTTATCGTACTTTAGAATTACTAAGCGAATTGAAAGTTGTAGATAAAATCAACTTTGGTGACGGTGTATCTCGTTATGATTTACGTCAAGAAGGAGCAGCACATTTTCACCATCATTTAGTGTGTATTGAATGTGGTGCTGTAGATGAAATTCAAGAAGATCTTCTTGGAGACGTTGAAAAAATTGTTGAAGAGCATTGGAAATTTCAAGTAAAAGATCATCGACTCACATTCCATGGAATTTGTAGTAGATGCCACGAAAATAAACCTGAATAACCTTCCTAGTTTAGGAAGGTTTTTTATTATATAGATAAGAAAGTATGCGCTTGCCCTTTTCTTATGTTGAAGTAATTCTATCTTTATTTTTTATTTAGCGAAATAAAGGTATAGAGCATCTAGTTTTTGGCATATCTTGTACTATAGAGAACTAGGAACTAGGAGGTTCTATGATGTTTAGAAATTTTTTTAGTGTTGCTTGGGATACAATTCGAGTATTTCTGTTATTTATGGGGTGCACGTTATTATTTTATTATGGTATTCTATGGGTGAGTCAAGAATATCAGAGTTACCATCGCTATGATGAACCAAAAGGAAGAGCTGTTAAAGTAGTACAAATGCACGAACCGATAGAGAAAAATGGATTTATTGATAGGTTAATGTTTTTCTATCATTTTGGTGAGTAACTTAAGGAGTTTGTATGAAAAATCAAATAGAAGATTTTTTGCATTTTATTATTGTCGAAAAGGGTCTTTCAAAAAATACGATTGACTCTTATCGACGTGATTTGACTAAGTATACCAACTATCTAGGAAATGTAGAACAAGTCACTTCTTTAAATGATGTGACACGAATTGTCATTATGAATTATTTATTTTTTTTACGAGAACAAGGAAGAGCAAATACGACAATTGCTAGAACAATAGCTTCTATACGGTCGTTTCATCAGTTTCTACTTCGAGAAAAAGAGACAACTAATGATCCTACTGTACATATTGAGACACCGAAACAGGATCGTAGGTTACCAAAAGTCTTGTCATCTGAGGAAGTAGATGCTTTATTGACAGCACCAAATACATCATCAGTCTTTGATCGCCGAAATAAGGCTATGCTCGAAATCCTATATGCGACAGGGATGCGTGTTTCTGAACTTTGTTCATTAAAGCTCCAGGATGTTCATTTATCCATGGGCTTTATACGTTGTATAGGGAAGGGGAATAAAGAGAGAATTATTCCAATTGGAAAGCTAGCAACGGAAGCGCTAACGACCTACATAAATTCAGCCAGAGGGGACCTTATGAAAAAGAAGCAACACGATTTTCTGTTTGTTAATCATCATGGGGAAAGCTTATCAAGGCAGGGGTTTTGGAAAATTCTTAAAAAGTTAAGTAAAGAGGCGAATATTCAAAAGGAACTAACACCACATACGTTACGACATTCCTTTGCTACACATTTATTAGAAAATGGTGCGGATTTACGTGCTGTACAAGAAATGTTAGGACATGTAGACATTTCAACAACACAAATATACACCCATATTTCCAAGACGAGGTTAAAAGACGTGTACGCAAATTTTCATCCACGTGCATAAAGTTATAAAGTGTAGAGTACAGGTATTATCATAATCCTGGACTTTACATTTTTACGCAAAAATAAGTTGTCTGACTTCTGACCTCTAGATATAATAGTAATGTTCCGGCATAAACAATTATATCTATACATATTCGGGAATAGTAATAAAAGCATAATTATAGAAATGAATCTAGAGAGAAATATTTTAGGAGGGTTTTACTTTGAGTAATTACTTTTACAAGCGAGTTTTCCTAGTTGTTATGGACTCTGTAGGAATTGGTGAAGCGCCAGATGCCGAAAAATTTGGTGATGTTGGTGCTCATACTTTAGGACATATTGCAGAGAAAATGAATGGCTTACATATGCCACACATGGCGAAATTAGGTTTGAGTAACATAGAAGAAATTAAAGGGATTGAAAAAGTGAATAACCCCCTTGCTCATTATGGGAAAATGGCTGAAGCATCAAATGGAAAAGACACAATGACAGGTCATTGGGAAATTATGGGACTTAACATCGAAACTCCGTTTAGAACTTTTCCTGACGGGTTTCCACCAGTACTAATCAAAATATTAGAAGAGCGAACAGGAAGAAAGATCATCGGAAATATACCTGCATCTGGTACTGAAATCTTGGATATGTTAGGTCAGGAACATGTTGAAACTGGAGCACTAATTGTATATACCTCAGCAGATTCAGTTCTGCAAATTGCAGCTCATGAAGATATCGTTCCACTTGAAGAACTGTATAAGATTTGTAAAGTTGCTAGGGAGTTAACACTTGATGAAAAGTATATGGTTGGTCGTATCATTGCACGTCCATTTATTGGTCAAGAGGGGTCTTGGCAACGAACTACAAACCGCCATGACTATGCATTAAAACCGTTTAGTCGTACAGTAATGAACGAACTACAAGATATGGGGTATGACTCAATTGCGATTGGGAAAATTTCCGATATTTTTGATAATGAAGGTATTACTAAATCTTTACGTACAATTTCGAATATGGATGGCATGGATAAGTTACTGGAAACCGTGGACATGGATTTCACGGGTTTAAGCTTTTTAAATTTAGTAGATTTTGATGCACTATTTGGGCATCGACGTGACCCAGTTGGATATGGGAAGGCTTTAGAAGAATATGATGCAAGATTACCTGAAGTACTAGAAAAATTAAAAGATGATGATCTATTAATTATTACTGCTGATCATGGGAATGACCCTGTTCATGCGGGGACTGATCACACTAGAGAATATGTACCACTGCTTGTATATGAAAAAGGAATTAAAAAAGCACAACAACTAGGAATTAGGAGTACATTTGCAGACATTGGTGCTACAATTGCTGATAATTTTAATGTGCAAGCCCCGAAATATGGGGAGAGTTTCTTACAAGAGTTAAGAAAGGGACGTGAGTAAAATGAATAATACGATAAAATTTTTAAAGAAGACAGTGACAGTGCAACCTGAAATCGGCTTAATTTTAGGTTCTGGTTTAGGAGTATTAGCAGAGGAAATCGAAAATCCAGTCAAAATACCTTATGACGAAATTCCAGGCTTTCCTGTTTCGACAGTAGAAGGTCATGCAGGTCAGTTGGTTATTGGTACACTACAGGGTAAGCAAGTCATTACGATGCAAGGTAGATTTCATTACTATGAGGGTTATTCACTAGAAAGGGTAACCTTTCCAATCCGTGTGATGAAAGAACTTGGTGTAAAAAGTTTAATTGTTACAAATGCAGCAGGTGGTATTAATGAAACTTTTACTCCTGGTGATTTAATGATCATTACCGATCACATAAATAACTTTGGCGATAACCCACTAATAGGGCCAAATGATCCGGCTCAAGGTGTTCGTTTTCCAGATATGTCCACTGCCTATAATAAAAAACTTGTTAAACTAGCAAAAGAAGTAGCACATACATTAGAAATTCCAGTGAAGGAAGGTGTTTACGTAGGTAACACCGGTCCGTCATATGAAACTCCAGCAGAAATTAGAATGCTCCGCTTTTTTGGTGGAGATGCGGTTGGAATGTCAACTGTACCAGAGGTAATTGTGGCAAAGCATTGTGACTTAGAAGTTCTAGGGATTTCGTGTATCTCCAACATGGCTGCTGGGATATTGGATCAACCACTCACACATGAAGAAGTAATTGAAACAACAGAAATGGTAAGAGCTAACTTCTTGAGCTTTGTGAAAGAGATAGTTAAAGAGATGAACTAAGAGGAGCGGCAGAAAAGATGAATCAATTATTGGAAAAGGCAAGGGAAACAGCTCGTTTTATTGAAGAACAGATAACATTAATGCCTACCATTGGTTTGATCCTTGGGTCAGGTTTAGGTGAATTAGCCGATGAAATTGAGGAGAGTGTGGCAATTGCTTATGAAGATATACTCAACTTTCCAGTCTCTACGGTCGAGGGACATGCAGGGAAACTTGTCATAGGTAAGCTAAATGGCAAAAATGTGATTGCGATGCAAGGAAGATTTCACTTCTATGAAGGATATTCAATGCAAGAGGTAACCTTCCCTGTTCGCGTGATGAAATTGCTAGGAGTAGAAACCATTATTGTAACGAATGCATGTGGGGGCATGAATCCTGAATTTGCACCCGGAGATTTAATGGTTATTACTGATCACATTAACATGACAGCAGCAAATCCGCTGATTGGAACAAACGAAAGTGAATTTGGTCCGAGGTTTCCCGATATGAGTTCTGCTTACACTCGTGAATTTATTCCTACTATTAAAGAAGTAGCAAGTAATTTAGGTATTTCATTACAAGAAGGTGTTTATGTTAGTGTTTCTGGTCCTACTTATATGTCCGCTGCTGAATTAATTATGCTACGGAAAATTGGTGGTGATGTCGTTGGGATGTCGACAGTACCTGAAGTCATTGTAGCAAGACACATGGGAATGAAAGTCTTGGGCATTAGTTGTATTACCGATATGGCTATCGGAGAAGCTTTAGAAGGTATCACCCACGAACAGGTTGTCGAAGTAGCGAACCGTACGAAACCAAAGTTTATCCAGTTAATTAAAAAAACCTTAATGAAAATGTAAATTTTGACTTGAATTGTTTAAGCAATGCATCGAAGCTCTAACATAGAAGATAATTCATAATTCATAATTCACAATTAAAGAAGTGTAGGTGAGAGCATGAGAATGGTTGATTTAATAGAAAAGAAGCGGGATGGGTTGGAATTAACAAAGGAAGAGATAGAGTTTATTATTAATGGTTATACTTCAGATACAATTCCAGACTATCAGATGAGTGCTTTTGCTATGGCTGTATTTTTTCAGGATATGACGGCTCATGAACGAGCTGCCCTAACGATGGCGATGGTTCAGTCTGGGGATCAAATCGATTTGTCGGCAATCGATGGTATCAAGGTAGACAAACACAGTACTGGAGGAGTTGGGGATACAACAACTCTCGTTTTGGGCCCTCTAGTTGCAAGTGTTGGAGTACCAGTTGCGAAAATGAGTGGTCGTGGTTTAGGTCATACCGGCGGAACCATTGACAAATTAGAAGCAGTTAGTGGCTTCTCCGTTGAAATAACAAACCAGCAATTTATTGATCTCGTTAATAAAAATAAACTTGCTGTTGTTGGTCAAAGTGGAAATTTAACACCTGCTGACAAAAAGCTTTATGCTCTAAGAGATGTGACTGCAACAGTTAATTCAATTCCACTTATAGCAAGTTCAATCATGAGTAAGAAAATTGCTTCAGGAGCAAATGCAATTGTTTTAGATGTGAAAACTGGTGCAGGGGCATTTATGAAAGAGTTAACTCAAGCAGAAGAGTTGGCAAAAGCAATGGTTGATATCGGTAACAATTTAGGGCGAAATACCATGGCAGTTATCTCAGATATGAGTCAACCATTAGGCTTTGCAATAGGGAATGCTCTTGAAGTTAAGGAAGCAATTGACACTCTAAGAGGAAATGGTCCTGAAGACTTAAAAGAACTTTGCTTAGCATTAGGTAGTCAAATGGTGTTACTTGCAGGCAAAACGAGTACTGTAGAACAAGCTAGGATCTTACTTGAGGAAGCTATTGTTTCAGGGAAGGCACTGGAAACGTTAAAAACGTTCTTACAGGATCAGGGAGGAGATCCCACTGTTGTTGATGATGTAACAAAACTGCCAACTGCCAAATACCAAATTGAAGTACCAGCTTGGGATACAGGCTATATAGGGCAAATAGTTGCAGATAAAATTGGAGTAGCTGCGATGCTTCTAGGAGCAGGGCGAGCAACGAAGGAATCAACGATAGATTTAGCTGTAGGAATTGAGTTAAGAAAAAAAGTTGGTGATTTTGTCAACACAGGTGAAACATTAGTGACCATTCACACTAATGAGGAAAATGTCGCAGAAGTCACGAAGATCATTAATGACTCATATACAATAGCTTCTGAAAGAGTAGAAATACCTCCGCTTATCTATAAGGAAATTAAATAATTATCAAAGATGTCTGTAGCCTCTAGGCTAACTGGCATCTTTTTTTGTTTTACCTACCTATAACTATTTTTTCCATTAGCTGTATAAAAAAGTTGGAAGTGGAAAAAATGCTAGAGAATAGAATGGAGGGATAGTTTATGAGGGGATTTTTTATCCGTTTTTTAGCAATTACACTATTATTATCAACTTTTCAGGCTACAGCTTTAGCAGAAGAAGGTAAAGTACAATTAGCAAAAGAATCTTCATCAGCTATACTAATGGAAAGAGATACAGGTACGATTTTATTTAAAAAAAATAGTAACGAAAAACTTCCACCTGCTAGTATGACAAAAATTATGACTATGCTATTGATTATGGAAGCTCTCGATCAAGGGAAAATTACCTTGGACGAAAAAGTACGTACTAGTGAAAGAGCTGCTTCAATGGGAGGATCACAAATTTTCCTCGAAGTAGGCGAAGAAATGACGGTAGATGAAATGCTGAAAGGAATTGCCATTGCCTCTGGTAATGATGCCTCAGTTGCGATGGCTGAACACTTAGGCGGTTCCGAAGAAAACTTCATTGCAATGATGAATGAAAAAGCAAAGTCATTAGGGTTAACGAATACAAATTTTATGAATTCAAACGGGTTACCAGCTGAAAATCATTATACGACTGCCTATGACCTAGCCATTATATCAAAAGAGCTTCTAAAGTACGAGAATATCTTAGGGTACACGAGTTTGTATGAAGATTACTTACGACAAGACACTGATAAAAAGTTCTGGCTAGTTAACACGAATAAGCTAGTAAAGTTTTATCCTGGTGTTGATGGGTTAAAAACTGGTTATACACGAGAAGCTAAATATTGCCTAACAGTAACCGCAAAGAAAAATGATATGCGTGTGATTGCGATTGTAATGGGTGCTCAAACACCTAAGGATCGTAACCGTCAAATAACAGAAATGTTGGATTATGCTTTTAGTCAATATATGACTCATAAATTATATGACAGAGGACATGTTATGACTACTTCAAAAATCAGTAAAGGTCAAAAGCCAACGGTTGATGTTGTTACATCTGAAAGTGTATCTGTTTTAACGAAGAAGGGCGAAAATATTGATAATGTTGAAGAAATCATTAACATTGACAAGGATTTAAAGGCACCTATTAAAAAAGGTGACCAACTTGGAACACTTCGCATTGAAAAAGAAGGAACGCTGTTAGTAGAGGTTCCTCTAGTTGCCAATGATGATGTTGGTGTTGCTTCATGGTGGCAATTATTTAAGCGCACAACTGCTAAATTTGGTGGAAAATCATAAGGGAAGCTAGGTGGGGAATTTCCCCACCTTCCTTCTATCTTTTTGTCAAATCTTATTTGGATCTCTAATTTATATTGACGAATATTCACTAGTTTTGTCATGAGGCAGGATTGAAGCTCACTTTTATCGAAAACCTTTTACACAACAGATCATGTTGTAGCAGAAAAGTTATCTTTGAATGAGGAGTGAGTGAACGTGAGCTTGACCATTAACTTGGAGAAAAAAGATACGATACTTTGTGTAAGACTTGATGGTGAACTTGATCATCATACAAGTGAAATGCTTCGAAATGAAGTTGATGAACAATTACAAAAAGGTAAATATAAGCATTTAGTTTTGAATTTAGAGAACTTAACATTCATGGATAGTTCGGGATTAGGCGTTATCTTAGGTAGATACAAACAAATCATGAACAATGGTGGGGAAATGGTGATTTGTTCAATTACACCTCCAATCAAACGATTAATGGATATGTCAGGTTTATTTAAGATTATTAGATTAGCTGACAATGAACAGTTTGCGTTGGAAACGTTGGGGGTGGCGTAAATGAGAAATTTCATGGAACTACAATTTTCAGCCCAAAGTAAGAACGAATCTTTTGCTCGTGTCACAGTTGGAGCTTTTGTAGCACAGTTAGACCCGACTATGGATGAGTTAACCGAAATCAAAACGGTTGTTTCTGAGGCAGTTACTAACTCTATTATTCATGGTTATGATAATAATCCAGAAGGAATTGTGTATATATCAGTTACTTTAGAAAATGACATTGTACAAATTTTAATTAAAGACGAAGGTATTGGTATAGACAACATCGATGAAGCAAGACAACCATTGTATACAACCAAACCAGAGTTAGAAAGATCTGGCATGGGTTTTACGATTATGGAAAACTTTATGGATGATATAAAAGTTGTTTCAAATCCATTAGTAGGAACAACAGTTCATTTAACAAAGCTTCTATCAAAAAGTAAAGCTTTATGCAATTAAGGGGTTCTGCTTATGGATGTGGAGGTTAAAAACGAGAAGAAGGAAACATACTTAACGGATAAGGAAGTAAAAGAGCTTATTGCTAGAAGTCAAGAAGGCGATCAGGATGCTAGGGATACCATTGTTAATCGAAATACGAGATTAGTTTGGTCTGTTGTCCAGCGTTTTTTGAATAGGGGTTATGAGCCAGAAGATTTATTTCAAATTGGCTGCATTGGTTTAATTAAATCTGTAGACAAGTTTGATTTATCCTATGATGTGAAATTTTCTACGTATGCTGTACCAATGATTATTGGAGAAATACAGAGGTTTTTACGAGATGATGGAACCGTAAAAGTGAGCCGCTCGTTAAAGGAAACTGCGAACAAAATTCGTAAGATGAAGGACGAGTTATCGAAAACTCTAGGTCGTGTTCCAACTATTGCTGAAATAGCTGAGAAGCTGGAGATTTCTCCTGAGGAAGTTGTGTTTGCTCAAGAGGCAAGTCGAAGTCTTTCATCCATTCATGAAACTGTTTATGAAAATGATGGTGACCCGATAACCCTTTTAGACCAAATTGCAGATCAGTCAGAGCATAAATGGTTTGATAAGATCGCCTTGAAAGAAGCGATCCGTCATTTAAATGATCGTGAGCGCCTCATTGTTTACCTTCGTTATTATAAGGACCAAACTCAATCAGAGGTTGCAGAGCGGTTAGGTATATCACAAGTTCAAGTTTCAAGATTAGAAAAGAAAATATTGCAGGCAATAAAAGACCAAATGGAAGTTTAGCCATTTGGTCTTTTTTTTGATTTACTACGAACTAGCTTTCCTCTACTTTCGTGTGCATGATTACCAAAAATACATCCATACTATAAAAATAACACATATAGTCCAACTTCTTACTATTAAGGAGGGGAACAAAATGAACGAAGGAATTATTTACATTCGGATGCGTCACCGTGTTGAAGCGACTAAATCCCAAAATATTAAAATTGGGGATGTAGCTCAAATAGTAGCAGAAAACGGAGTACGAGAATTGGTCGGTAATATTTCTATTCATCAAGTAAAGCCTGAGGATAAAAAGCTAATCGTAATTGATGTTATGAAGGTAATTAAAGCGATACGTTTGGCTTATCCAAACTTTGATGTGCAAACAATAGGAGCAGCACAATCAATCATCGAGGTTTACTTTAAGACTAATTTTAAACCATTATTTTTTGTGGGAGTTTGGTTATTGCTATTTATTGGTGCTGGACTTGCCGTTATGAATTTTCATGAGGATGTAAGTATGCAAGAAGTTCATCAAAAGTTATACGCAATTATTACTGGTGAAGAAAACCCTAAACCCTTACTTTTGCAAATTCCCTATTCTATTGGTCTAGGCTTAGGGATGATCCTGTTTTTTAACCATCTCTTTAAAAAGAGAATCAATGAAGAACCAAGTCCTTTGGAAGTAGAAATGTTTAATTATCAACAAGCATTAGATCAATATGTATCCATTCATGAAAATACAGAAAGTGAAACCAAAATCAATGATAGGTAATTTCCTAGTTGTCATTGTTATTGGTCTAGGTGGTGGACTAGCAGTAGGAAGCGGGCTTGTTGCATTCCTCACTGTTTTAGGTATAGTGCCTAGGTTGACTCAATTAACGAAGACTAAAAATTATATAAAGCTATATGAATGGGGAGTAGTTTTAGGTGCACTGACCGGTTCATGGTTTAGTTTAACGGTGCCTTTATTTGATTTGCCACATTTTTTATTAGTAATTATCGGCTTATTTTCAGGAATTTTTGTTGGGATGTTAGCAGCGGCATTAACTGAAGTTTTAAATGTCTTTCCTATTCTAGCCAAACGGTTAGGTGTAGCTGACAAAATTATCTATTTACTTATGGCGATTGTATTTGGCAAGATATTCGGCTCTCTATTTCATTGGATCTATTTCGTAGACAAATAAGAAGGGGATATTTATGGATGAAAAGCAACTAGAAAAAAATAAAAAAAAATACAAAAAAGCTATCGAACCTTTTCAACCAAAGCCTCCTTATTTTAAAAATTGTATTAAGGCATTTATGGTTGGAGGATTTGTTTGTGCGTTAGGACAAGGTATTGCTAATATCTATATTCATTATTTAGATCTTACCGAAAGAACGGTGGCTAGTGCCATGATCGGAACGTTAATATTTATTGCAGCAATTCTCACTGCTTTAGGTATTTATGATCGAATTGGGCAATTTGCTGGGGCTGGATCAATTGGAACTGTTACAGGCTTCTCAAACGCAATTGCAAGTAGTGCCCTAGAACATAAAAGTGAAGGGATTGTTCTAGGAATCGCCGGAAACATGTTTAAAATTGCTGGTGCTGTTATCGTATTTGGGGTTGTCTCAGCTTATATAGTTAGCATGATTCGTTTACTTGTACAAACACTAATTTCTTGATACAGGAGGGAATCAAATGGGCAAGCAAACGATGGTTTTTAAAGATGATATATATATCAACCAAATCGCCACTGTAGTTGGTCCAAAAGAAGGAGAAGGTCCGCTCAAAAATAGTTTTGATAAGTCCTATGATGAATTATATTGTGGAGAGTCTTCTTGGGAGTTAGCTGAGCGTAAATTAATGTCTGAAAGTATTGATATTTGTTTACAAAAAGCAAATAAAAAACCAGAAGAAATAGACTATTTTCTTGGTGGTGATCTTTTAAATCAAAATATAACTGCAAGCTATGTAGCTAGAGATAAAGAAATACCTTTTTTTGGCCTATTTAATGCTTGCTCAACTTCCATGGAGTCAATTATTCTTGCAGCTGTTTTATTAGAAAGTGGACATGCTGAGCATGTGATGACATCAGTAAGTAGTCATTTTTCAACGGCAGAGCGCCAATTTCGTTATCCAACTGAATTTGGAGGGCAAAAACCCGAGACAGCCATGTATACCGTAACGGGGGCAGGATCTGCATATCTAAGTAAAAAAACATCCAATATAAAGGTAGAGGCTGCTACTGTTGGAAAAGTTGTAGATTATGGTATAGTCAGTCCATTTGATATGGGCTCAGCAATGGCACCGGCAGCAGCTCACACAATCGAAACCCATTTAAGAGAGTTAAATCGTCGTCCAGAAGATTACGATGCAATCGTTACCGGGGATTTGTCTAGAATAGGAACACCAATTTTAAAGAGTTTGCTATTAGAACAAGACATTGATATTTCAAAGGTTCATCAAGATTGTGGTGTATTAGTTTATAGCACGGATCAAAAGGTTTTTTCAGGTGGTAGTGGTTGTGCATGTTCTGCCGTCGTTACGTATGGTCATTTATTCAGTGAATTAAAACGTGGAACATTTAAGAGAATATTGGTTGTTGCAACAGGTGCTCTATTAAATCCAACCATGGTGCAACAAAAAGAGTCCATTCCATGCATTGCTCATGGTGTATCTTTTGAGTATGTTGAGTAACCAAAGAAAGAAATGGGGGTGAGCAAAATGGAGTACGTTGTTGCCTTTACTGTAGGAGGCATAATTTGTGTCTTTGGCCAATTACTTTTAGATTTTTTTAAGTTTTCTCCTGCCCATGTCATGAGTTCTTTAGTTATTGTAGGTGCATTATTAGATGGATTTCATTTGTACGACCGCCTTATTGACTTTGCGGGTGCTGGAGCAATTGTACCTATCACCAGTTTTGGCCATTCTCTTGTGCATGGGGCAATGGCAGAAGCTCAAAGATCAGGATTTTTAGGGATTGGTATGGGGATATTTGAAGTGACATCAGCGGGTATATCATCAGCTATTCTCTTTGGATTTTTAGTAGCAGTATTCTTTAAACCGAAAGGATGAAACCATGGAACCTAAAAAAAGAGTCATATTAATTACCGATGGTGACGAGTCTGCCAAACAAGCCGTTGAAGTTGTTGCAAAGGAAATTGGCGGTCGTTGCATTTCAAGTTCATGGGGAAATCCTAGTCGATTATCAGGTGAAGAACTTGTTAAGTTAATAAAAAAAACGCCTCATGATCCCATTTTAGTTATGTTCGATGATTGTGGTTTTACAGAGGAAGGTCCAGGAGAAGAAGCGATGCGCTATGTGGCAACGCATAATGATTTAAATATTATTGGTGCAATTGCTGTAGCCTCGAGAACTCATCACAGTGAATGGACAAGGGTGGACGTAAGTATTGATCGTAATGGCCATTTGACTGAATATGGGGTTGATAAATATGGTCTGCCAGATATTGAGTTAGGAAGAATTAATGGTGACACAGTCTACATTCTAGACCAGTTATCGATTCCTTTTATTGTAGGTATTGGGGATATTGGGAAGATGGCAGGGAAAGATGAAGTGGAGAAAGGAGCGCCAATAACTAAAAAAGCTGTTGAATTAATTTTAGAAAGGAGCGAGTAACAGTGTCTAATGAAATCGTTGAAGAAAATAAAGTAGAAAAAACAAAGCAAGCTGTATCTGTTAAACTGGTCGAAAATGAAAAATACTTAAAAGAAAGATTAGGCATCGGGACTACGTTTGATATTGGTGTAAGAAAAATGACAGTTTTAGAAAGGGATATACAAATTTACTTTCTAAATGGATTAGTTGATAGCCAGTTTGTCATTATGATGCTAAAAGATCTCATGTTTTTAAATGCCGAAGAAAAACAGAAGACTCGACTCAAAGATAAAATAGAAAACAGTTTATCTCATGTGCAAGTTCAGAAGGTAAAGACATTAGATGAAGCATCTGACCAATTGTTAGCAGGACTAATTATTATCTTAATGGAAGATGAGTCAGAGGCAATCCTTGTAGATGTGAGGAGTTATCCAGGGAGAGGTCCAGATGAACCTGATACTGAGCGGGTTGTTCGTGGGGCAAGAGACGGCTTTACAGAAAATTTAATTGTAAATACAGCATTAACAAGACGAAGAATTAAAGATGAACGCTTACGGCATGAAATTCTTCAGGTCGGGACTCGTTCCAAAACAGATATTTGTGTTGCGTACATAAAGGATGTCGCTGATCATACCTATGTTGATCAAGTAAAAAAAGAATTAGAGGCCATTGATATAGATGGGATATCTATGGCAGATAAAGTTGTTGAGGAATTCATTGTAAAACAAGGCCTAAATCCCTTTCCATTAGTTCGTTATACAGAAAGACCCGATGTAACTGCTAGCCATCTCCTTGAGGGGCATGTAGTTGTCTATGTTGATACTTCTCCTAGTGTAATTATCTTACCAACAACATTTTTCCACCACGTTCAGCACGCGGAGGAATTCCGTCAAGCGCCAATAGTAGGTACGTTTTTACGATGGGTCCGTTATTTTGGGATGATTTTTGCCCTACTAATCTTACCTTTATGGTTATTAATGGTTATGGAGCCTGCTCTATTACCACAAGCTTTAGAGTTTATTGGACCCGATGAAACAACGAATGTACCCGTATTTGCGCAAATTGTAATTGCTGAAGTGGGGATAGAACTTCTGAGGATGGCGGCCATTCATACCCCATCACCTCTTGCGACAGCGCTTGGTTTAGTTGCCGCTCTGCTAATAGGTGAGATAGCCATAAATGTTGGTCTATTTATCCCTGAAGTAATTCTCTATGTTGCCTTAGGAGCCATTGGAACGTTTGCTACACCGAGTTATGAGTTAGGGATTGCGCTTAAGTTGTCCCGAATAGCTTTACTATTAGCTGTATTTCTCTTTAAAGTACCAGGCTTTATGATTGGTTGTACAGTTCTATTACTATTCATGGTTTCAATAAAACCGATGAATACACCATATATGTGGCCATTTATTCCTTTCTACCCACGAGCTCTAGCAGATATTGTATTCAGGCTTGCTGTGCCATTAAAAAGGAAAAGACCACAAATTGTTAACCCTCAAAACCCTCATAAACAATCCGCGAACTAACATATTGCGATTGCGTGAGTTTTGTGTTAAAGTATAACGTAATTAATTTTATTATGATAATTTAATAATTCCTCATTGTTTAATGGGGTAGAGGCGCAAAACGAATGAGTAAACTGTGGAGCTTGGGAAGTGTTGAAGCAGTTAGAAAGGTCAATTTGCCGAAGTGAGAATGTGTTCCCCCATATTCTTGCTGGGTCGTTGTTGAATAAATAACGAACTGTCACTGTGTAGCAGTGGAGGACTACTTTTAATTTTGAGGTTACGTATATGCTTATATAAGGCGGAAAATGTAACTTACATTTCCGCCTTTTTGTATGTATAAGATATGCTAACTTGGAAATAAAGAAATCGAATTTTGAATTTAAGGTTCAATTATATTTTAAATTCAACATTCACATATGAGAGGAGTTTAGTGAATGTACAAACATGGCACGAGTAGAAGTAATGACTTAGGACATTTAGAAATAGGTGGAGTTGATACTGTTCAATTAAGAGAACAGTTTGGTACCCCATTATATGTCTATGATGTAGCTTTAATTAGGGAAAGAGCAAACAGCTTTTTACAGGCTTTTAAAAAACGTGGAATTAAAGCGCAAGTTGCATATGCAAGTAAAGCTTTTAGTTGTGTGGCAATGGTTCAGTTAGCTAAGGAACTAGATCTAAGTTTAGATGTCGTTTCTGGTGGCGAGTTACACACAGCTTTAGTAGCAGGATTTCCAGTAGAAAAAATTCATTTTCACGGCAATAATAAGAGTGTTTTTGAAATTGAAATGGCCGTTGAAGCAGGGATTGGTTGCTTTGTCGTTGATAATTTTTATGAGATTGAACTCTTACGAGAAGCCGCCAAAAAGTATCAAAAAACAGTTTCCGTATTACTGAGAATTACTCCAGGTGTTGAGGCACATACTCATGACTATATTTCAACAGGGCAAGAAGACTCTAAATTTGGTTTCGACTTAATTAGTGGGCAAGCTGAAGAAGCAATTGTCAGGGTTAGTGATGATGACGCGTTTGAAATGCTTGGTTTACATTGTCATATCGGATCTCAAATCTTTGAAACAACGGGTTTTACGATGGCAGTCGAAAAGATATTTTCTTACTTAGCTGAATGGAAAACTAAGTTGAACTACGTTCCAAAGGTAGTAAACTTAGGTGGGGGTTTTGGTATTCGTTATATAGAAGGTGATACACCACTTCCGGTTTCACAATATATCGATGCAACAATTGATGCAGTAGAAGAACAATCAGCTAAGTTAGGTATTGATATTCCCGAAATTTGGATTGAACCGGGCCGTTCCCTCGTTGGTGATGCTGGCACGACACTATATACAATTGGCTCAGAAAAAGAAATACCTGAAGTACGGCACTACTTATCAGTTGATGGTGGGATGACAGATAACCTTCGACCAGCGCTTTATCAAGCTAAGTACGAGGCGATGATTGCTAATCGTAGTAACGAAAGCAGCCAAGAAACATACTCAATTGCAGGAAAGTGTTGTGAAAGTGGGGATATGTTAATTTGGGATATCGCTTTACCGTTTGCGAAACATGGTGATTTGTTGGCAGTTTCTTGTACTGGTGCGTACGGATATTCAATGTCAAATAACTATAATCGGATACCGAGACCGGCAGTTGTTTTCGTAGAGAACGGTGATCCTACTCTAGTTGTAAAAAGAGAGACATATAAAGATATTGTCCAATTGGACCTACAGCTAAGTGGTAAAGGTTTGTCGAAATAGTATTTTTAGTTGAGGATAACATAAGTTAGTTGTGTTATCCTTTTATTATGTTCTCTTGTAGTTATATCAATATAATAAGAGGGGTAATAATTGGCTATTACTCTATTAATCTCCTAATGAAACTGTTCCCTTCATTTCGTTATGATAGATAAGAACAACGAGATGGAGGTACAGCATGAAAAAACTATTTACTTGTATTATGGCATTTCTAATGATTCCTATGGGTTCTGCATTAGCTAGTTCAACTACTACTGTTCAAGATTCAGTTATCCAAACTGGGATGAAATACCTTGGGGCACCTTATCAGTTTGGAGCAGCGGTTGGGGATACGACACGATTTGATTGTTCATCGTTTTCTGCACAAATTTTCGCTGAAAACGGAATAATCCTACCAAGAGTAAGTCGTGACCAAGCTAGAGTGGGTGTGGCAGTGAGTCGTACACAGTTACAAAAAGGCGATCTAGTATTCTACGATACAAATTTTGATGGTCAAATAAATCATCTAGGTGTATACATACAACCAGGACAAATGATCCATGCATCATCTAGTATTGGTGTTTCAATAACTGATCCGTTTTCTTCTTATTGGAATTCGCGTTTTGTAACTGCTAGAAGAGTGATTCCAGAACAACAGGTTACTATCGCTAGGCAAGCCCAAGATGGCGTGTATACTGTACGATCAGGAGATAGCCTCTCAGTAATTGCGAGAGATTTTGGGGTTACTGTAACACAAATTAGACAATGGAATAACCTAACAAGCGATGTTATTCAGATTGGTCAAAGACTATTTGTGACAGAAAGAACAGTTGTAACAACTCAAGTACAGCCGACTAATACCACTATTCATACTGTTCGTAGTGGAGATACACTTTGGTCAATTAGCCGACAATATGACGTAACTATTGATCAACTAATGACCTGGAATACTCTCTCGAATTCCGTTATTCATATTGGGCAATCCTTGCTAGTTTCGCAACCTCAGAATACTCAAACATATGTCGTTAAATCAGGTGACTCTCTTTGGAGAATCGCCACAAATCATAATGTTACTGTGGATCGTTTAATGGCGTTAAACAACTTGCAGTCAAGTGTCATTCATGTAGGGCAAGTATTACGAGTATCCTAAGAAGTCCCATTGAAGAGATGTTCCTTTCAAAAAAAGGAGCATCTTTTTTAGGTGTTCTGTTCAAACAACAGTCTCATTTGTAATTTAATCAATAAGTGTAGTAAAATAAATTGGATTAAACGTTACTTTTTACATAGAGTAGCTTAATTATTATTTTTTAAAGGAGGATACATATATGAAAAAGGGTAGTATTGCTTTTGAAAATGGAGAGAAGATTGTCATTGAGTTTTTTCCAGAAGAAGCACCTGGGACAGTAGAAAATTTTGAAAAGTTAGCAAATGAGGGCTTTTATAACGGCCTAACATTCCATCGTGTTATTCCTGGTTTTGTTGCTCAAGGTGGTTGTCCAACAGGAAATGGAACTGGTGGCCCAGGTTATACAATCAAATGTGAAACAGAAGGAAATCCTCATAAACATGGACGTGGATATCTTTCAATGGCACATGCTGGTCGCAACACTGGTGGAAGTCAATTCTTCATTTTGTTTGAAGCACAACCACACTTAGATGGTGTACATACTGTGTTTGGTCGAGTAATCGAAGGCATGGATGTTGTTGACCGTATTCGTCCTAACGATGTTATGAGCGAAGTTAAAGTTTGGGAAGAATAATTTAAGATCAAGAACTTAATGAATATTTCATTAGGTTCTTTTTTATACTGAAAAGACTTTCTACTAGACAAGAATGCTTCTTTTTGTGATATAATAAACAAAACAAATGAATAGTATCCTTCGGGGCAGGGTGAAATTCCCAACCGGCGGTGATGAAGCCTAGAGCTACTAAGCCCGTGACCCGGTTTACATTATGTAAAGCGGTGGATTTGGTGAAAAACCAAAGCCGACAGTATAGTCTGGATGGGAGAAGGATTAATGAAATAAGCAATGGGTGTAGTCTATATTTTTTTACCTATGGCTCTGCTTTAAAGAGTGGATTCGTAGTCTTAAAAAAAATAGATAAATACCTGTTTATTTGATTATGCTTTTTAACCCCCTTAGGATTATTGTATCTTTTGGGGGTTTTTATTATAGGCTCTTTTCGTAAACATTGCTCCTGCGGTTACTCGTCGCACAAAAAAAATGTTGCTTTTTACCCTACAATAATCGGAAAAATACCCTTGATGAAGATATCAGCCAATAAATTATGTAAGAAAAGAGCAATACTAACTAAATTAGTTGTTAATTCTTAGTATTTTGTGTAAAAATCCGGCTTTTGGGATTTTTACGAAAGCAACAAACTTTGCGAAAACAGCCTTATTATATTCTAAAAGGATTTGAATGAAATGAATGATCTATCCTATATGAGTCTTGCCCTAGACCTAGCACGAAATACATTGGGCCAAACCTCTCCTAATCCAGTTGTTGGATCAGTGGTCGTCAACAATGGTGAAATCGTCGGTATGGGTGCACATTTAAAAGCGGGTACTGAACATGCCGAGGTCCATGCTCTTACTATGGCAGGAAGTCGTGCAAAAGGAGGTACTATTTATGTTACGCTCGAACCGTGTAGTCACCATGGGAGAACACCTCCATGTGCAGATTTAATTATTGAGAGAGGTATTAAGCGAGTCGTCATTGCATGTCTTGACCCTAATCCTTTAGTTTCAGGCAAAGGTGTAGAAAAACTTAAAAAAGCAAACATTGAGGTAGAAATAGGCGTACATGAAGCACTTGCTCTGGAATTGAACAAAGTTTTCTTTCATCACATTAAAACTAAGAAACCTTTTGTAACATTAAAGACAGCAACAAGCCTTGACGGGAAGATTGCTACTTCTACTGGAGAGAGTAAATGGATTACTGGGCCAATCGCTAGGGAGGACGTACACCAATTACGTCACGAACATGACGGTATATTAGTTGGTGTGGGAACTGTTTTAGCTGATAATCCTTCGTTAACGACAAGAAGATCAGTAGGTGGAAAAAACCCTATCCGAATTATTTTAGATCATTACTTGCGCACCCCTTTAAATGCCAATGTGGTTACAGATAAAATTGCTGAGACTTGGATTGTTACAACGGATCTTGCATCAACAGAAAAACGGTCAGAACTAGAAAGAATGAATGTGAAAGTGCTTACACTTCATGAGCAGCGGATTAAGATCGAGGAATTACTTACTTTGCTAGGGAAAATGGGGGTTACTTCATTATTTGTTGAGGGTGGTAGTAGCGTTAACGATAGTTTCTTGAGATCCCGTTACATTAATGAAGTAATTACGTATATAGCTCCTAAGTTGATTGGTGGAAAAGATGCCCCTACTTCATTTTCGGGAATTGGTCATCCTTCCATGACTGATGTTTTACAGCTTTCTATTAAGGAAGTAAAGCAACTAGGGGATGATTTAAAAATTGTTTCTGTTCCAAAGGGGGAATAATATGTTTACAGGAATTATTGAAGAAATTGGGACAATTGAACAAATAAAACAAACAGGGGATGCAATTGTTATGACCATTGCATCAAAGAAGGTATTAGAGGATGTTCATCTTGGAGATAGTATTGCTGTTAATGGTGTTTGCTTAACAGTAACATCATTTGATAAAACTAGATTTACTGTTGATTTAATGCCTGAAACAGTCAGGAATACAAGCCTTAGACAACTAAAGCGAGGTTCAAAGGTAAATCTTGAAAGGGCCATGGCTGCAGGTGGCCGCTTTGGAGGACATTTTGTTTCAGGGCATGTAGATGGAATTGGCGAGATCGTTAGAAAACAACCTCAGGATAATGCTGTCTATTATGAAATAAAAATATCTGAACAACTTAGAAGATACATTATCTTAAAAGGTTCCATTGCTATTGATGGCACAAGTCTAACTGTTTTTGCTGTAACAGATGATACATTTACGATTTCAATTATTCCACATACACTCTCAGAAACGATTATTGGCTCTAAAGGTTCAGGAGATATTGTCAATATTGAATGTGATATGGTTGGAAAATATATTGAACAATTTATTAACCAAAGATTTAAACCAGGTAAAAAGGGGTCATCTCTATCGGCCAGTTTTCTAGAAGAACATGGCTTTAAATAAAAGGCTCTTTTCGTAAACATTGCTCCTGCGGTTACTCGTCGCAGAAAAAATCTTTGCTCCCTGCGGTTAATCGTCGCACAAAAAAATGTCCAATAAATTATGTAAGAAAAGAGCAATACTTCCTAAATTAGTTGTGAATTCTTAGTATTTTGTGTAAAAATCCGGCTTTTGGGATTTTTACGAAAGCAACAAACTTTGCGAAAACAGCCAAATAAAGATAATGCTTTGAGGGGAAGTAAAAAGAGGAGGGAATTAAATGTTTGATCCAATTGAAGAAGCAATTTATGAGTTAATGCAAGGGGGAATCGTCATTGTTTGCGATGATGAGGACCGAGAAAATGAAGGAGATTTTGTTGCATTAGCTGAGAAGGCTACACCTGAAGTGATTAATTTTATGATCAAGTATGGTAGAGGCCTAGTTTGTACACCAATTACTGAAGAACGAGCGAAACAGTTAGATTTGATGCCGATGGTTGACCATAACACAGATCCACATGGTACGGCGTTTACAATTAGTGTCGATTACAAGACAACGACGACTGGAATATCTGCACATGAACGCTCAGCTACAATTCTAGCTCTTATTGATGAACAAGCAAAAGGAACAGATTTTAAACGACCAGGTCATATTTTCCCACTTGTAGCAAAAGACGGTGGTGTTTTAAGACGTGCTGGTCATACTGAGGCCGCTGTAGATTTAGCAAGACTCTCAGGGGCAAAGCCTGCTGGTGTCATCTGTGAAATTATTAATGAGGATGGGACAATGGCAAGAGTTCCTGATCTGCGAAAAATCGCTGATGAACATGAGTTGAAAATGATTACGATTAAGGATCTAATTCAATATCGAAATCGTAAAGATAAGCTTGTTACACGTGAAGTTGAAATTACGTTACCGACTGAATATGGTACGTTTAAAGCAATAGGTTTTTCAAATGTTATTGATGGGAAAGAAAACATTGCATTAGTTAAAGGTGATATTTCGCCTGAAGAACCAGTGTTAGTTCGAGTCCACTCAGAGTGTTTAACAGGAGATGTGTTTGCGTCATTTCGCTGTGACTGTGGACCACAATTACATTCTGCACTTTCACAAATTGAAAAAGAAGGAAAAGGAATTCTTCTCTATATGCGTCAAGAAGGTAGAGGCATTGGCCTTTTAAATAAAATGAAGGCCTATAAACTTCAAGAAGAGGGTTATGATACGGTGGAGGCTAACGAGAAACTAGGCTTTGCACCTGACCTCCGTGATTATGGAATTGGTGCCCAAATTTTACGTGATCTAGGCGTTAGACAAATGAAACTATTAACAAACAACCCAAGAAAGATAAAAGGATTAAAAGGTTATGAGCTTGAGGTAGTTGAAAGAGTTCCGTTACAATTGCCACATAATCTCGATAATGAAAAATACCTACGGGCCAAACAACAAAAGCTAGGTCATATGCTACACTTTTAAGAAGATTTATTAATTATTCGAACAAATATAAAAAATGTTGGAGGAGAATACACACATGAGTAATATTTTTGAAGGACATTTAGTTGGAACAGGATTAAAAGTTGGAATTGTAGTAGGAAGATTTAATGAGTTTATCACTAGTAAATTATTAGGTGGGGCACAGGATGCATTAAAACGCCATGGAGTCAATGAAGCAGATATCGACGTTGCTTGGGTTCCGGGAGCTTTTGAAATACCGTTAATCGCAAAAAAAATGGCTAGTTCCAAAAAGTACGATGCTGTCATTACATTAGGAACAGTTATCCGTGGATCTACTCCGCACTTTGATTATGTTTGTAGTGAGGTTGCAAAAGGTGTTGCTTCAATTAGCTTACAACATGAGGTGCCAGTAATCTTTGGAGTTCTAACAACGGATACAATTGAACAAGCAATTGAACGAGCTGGTACAAAAGCTGGAAACAAAGGATGGGAAGCAGCAGCAGGTGCCATTGAAATGGCTAATCTTACTAAGTCGTTTGAATAAATGAATTATAAGGAAGGGGATTGAGCGAATCAATTCCCTTCCTTTTTAGCATTCATTCGTTTCTTTAGCTGATATTCACGTTCGGCAATAATTTCCGTGCGATCCCTTAATTTATGTTTATGAATAATGTCGCTACTAATTAGTCCAATTTCTTTACCCCAAGTTGATCCTTTTTCTTGGGATATTTCTCTACATTTTTCTATAAGTTCTTGGCTATTGATAGGGATATTTATCGGAGTATAAGGTTGTTTATTGGTAATCTGACTAAGTTTTTTTCTCAGTTTTACCAACAGTGCTTCAATGTCTATACCTAATTGAATGCTCTGTTTTCTTTCCATCTCCAGGATGGTAACTGCTTGACTTAATTGTTTTTTTGCACCTGGAAAATTATTTCTGCGGTGGTGGTACATTGCTACAGCAAGTTGAATATAACCGACCCACAGTTTATTCTGTTGCCCTTCCTCCTTCCAATGTTCCTCCAGCACTTCATGACATTCAAAATAATCGCGAAATGTATGGAAGTAGGTTAAATATTCGATAAATGGTCGAGGAGCCATAGAATTCCACCTTTCAATAGTTATAAAAAAAACAGTTAGAATAGACAGTTACGTTTTTAAAAAATATGATATAATTTCATATTGGTTGATAACATTTTATACCCTTAATAATAAATGAAGCAAATGATTGAGAACATATTTGTTCTTGAAAAGTATGAGAAAATGGTGGAATGATGGCTCAATATAATGTGAAATTAGAGGCCTTTGAAGGGCCGTTGGATTTATTGCTACATTTAATTAATAAAGCTGAAGTAGATATTTATGATATCCCTGTTGCAAAAATAACCGATCAGTATATGAATTATATCCATACTATGCAAAGGCTAGAATTAGATGTCGCTAGTGAGTATTTAGTGATGGCAGCAACCCTTCTTGCGATAAAAAGTAAAATGCTGCTACCAAAACAAGAGGTTGAACTTTTTGATGAAAATAGTGAGTATTTAGAAGAAGATGATCCTAGGGAAGAATTAATTACTCGTTTAATTGAGTATCGTAGATATAAGGAAGCTGCAGAAACCTTAAAAGAACGTGAGAAAGATCGAGGTCTCATTTATAGTAAGTTGCCAAGTGACCTTACTCCATATTTTGATGAAGTCAAAAATGAGCCACAAAAGTTAAATGCCACTTTATATGATATGTTAGATGCATTTGATCAATTATTAAAAAGAAAGTCTTTAAAAATTCCTAAACAAACGAGAATTCAAAGAGAAGATTTTCCGTTAGAAAAAAGAATGGAAGAAATTATTGATAAAATTAACCAGAACGACGGAAGAACTTCCTTTTTTCAATTATTTGAGTATGAAGAACGTGGACAATTGATTGTTACCTTTTTAGCTATACTAGAATTAATGAAGGCTAAAAAGATAATTTGTACTCAAGAAACCAATTTTACGGATATTTCTGTTCGTCGTTGGGAGGGTGAACATGTTGACAGATAGTCAAGAAACGAAAGCAATTATAGAAGGTCTTCTCTTTATTTCCGGTGAAGAAGGGATTGATGAGAAGCAAATTGCTGAAGTTTTACAAATGGAGGTAATTTGGGTAAGGGACATAATGAATGAACTTATTGAAGAGTATAACCATCCAGCAAAGGGGCTTCAAATTGTTCAGTTAGCAGGAGTTTATCAATTTACTACAAAACAGGAACATGCTCATTATTTTAAACGTCTTATCAATTCACCAAGTACAGCGACTTTATCACAAGCAGCCTTGGAAACCCTTGCAATTGTAGCTTATAAGCAACCAATTACTCGTGCTGAGATAGAAGAAATTAGAGGGGTTAAATCAGAACGGCCTTTGCAAACATTAATAGCGAAGCTTTTAATTAAAGAAGTTGGCAGGGCTGAAGGCACTGGTAGAGCAATTCTTTATGGAACCACAAAAGGGTTCTTAGACCATTTCGGCTTAAAAACAATACAAGAACTTCCGCCGCTTCCAGAAAAAGAAGCTGAGATTGAAGAAGCAGACCTATTTTTCGAAAGATTTCAACAAGAATTAATGGAGAATGGCGAAAAATAGTAAAAGAAAAGTTAAATTCTTTTACAAAAACGTCACAGCTTGCACCAATTTTATCGTATAATAGTGTATACACCGTAATAGTTGTGAGGAAGTTCATTGTATCTTTCCTCCAAAATGAAAATCTAGGGGGATCATTATGGGTGATAGCCTTGTAAAAGGACAAATTACATTAGCGTATGAAACGCTTAGTAAAATTAGTAAGACAGTTAGTGATTTTCTTAATGAAACAACTGTAACCAATTTAAAAGCTGAGAAAGATGAGAACAAAGAAGGTTACTATGCTGATCTACTTGTTTCTTTAAGACGAATTAATGTTTTCTGTGACGAGGGAAAAAACTCTTGTGAAGTGATACTAAGCGGCAATACGTTTAGAAAAGCAGCTGCAGAAAAAACTCTGTTTTGGATTTATCATAACTGCGTGGAAGAGTTTTTTAATCCAAGAATAGAAAATTGGTATGAAGATAGCCGCGCTGCTTACACTGGAAAAAATGCGATTAAGTTCGCAAATGAAGTACCAGAATCACTTAAGCAGATGGTTGCAAGTATAGAAGGACCGTTTCAAACCATTCGTGAGGAACTTGAATATTATGAAACGGACTATCAAACGAAAGTAATACAAACAAAATAAATAACTTAGAGGATGACGAGTTACGTCATCCTCTATTTATTGTTTAATCTATAATACGTGGTTTTGTAGGATTGCAATCGGGTTGTTTCACTTCTTGCGTACTTTCAGCTAGTTTTGTTAGATAATAACATTCTTCTCTAGCCATATGATCTGCCATTAAAGCACTAAAAGTACTTAGGGAAATATTTTGCATCTCCATATGTTGCAATTCATCTAGAAATGTTTTAAAAATAATTATTTCTAACTCGACTTGATTATTAAACCTAACCAGGGCAGGGAAGGTATCTACATTTGCCCTAAGATATCCAGCTAATTCAACGGCTTTTATATAAAAATGCTCGAACTTCTTCGTAAAAGCTTCGCCTGTTTCTCGAAGTTGTTTCTCAACTAGATCTAAAGACCCTACAATCGCATCGGAATGTCCTGCAGCATCCAAAAGCCACACTAAATGATGGTGAAGGGGATGAGATAAGGGAGGGACTTGGCCGGCGATTAGAAAGGGAAGAATGCGTAAGTATTCGTCAACCTCATTTACCATATGATTGAGAAATGTTGGTGGTAAGTCAATTGAAATATCTCCAACTAGATGTTGCTTAATGATATCTAACTTAAATTCCCGAATTGCCTTAGCGTATTCAAGGGCTTGATTGTTTAGCCGATTTAAATGAACTTCTGTTATCCCTTGTCTTGACTCTGCTAATAAATGGTCAAATACATCTATAAAAGTTTCTGCTTTTGTTATTTCTTCAGTTTCTTTTGGTGAAAGTGCATCGAGAATAAATCTTCCATGGTCCCCTAATACTTGCAGCCAAAATTGATGTTCAAATAAAGCTACTTCGCTATAACTTTTCACATATACTTCCCCCTTTTTAAGGTCATTAACTGTTACTCTAATTTACATTCTATGATGTGTTGTTAAATTCATGTAACGAAATTACTTTGGATAGGCACGATTAAAGGGAACTAGCATAAAGTAAGCCTAGGTGAAAAACTCTTTAGGTGGTGGAGAAAAATGGATTATACCCTAAAAAAGCAATATATTGATGAGTTATTGAATTGGGCAAGACAAGTAAAGGACAATGTAAGAGGTAGCACTATCCAAGAAAAGTTAATAAATTTTGAGGATAGCTTACTGAGTGTTCATGATCTCTCAGTATCAATTCCTGGTGAGGAAATCTCTCGGTTATCTGAAAGAGCCAATGAACTTTATCAAGAGCTTAACAGACACCTAATAGATGACAATTGTGCAATGCAAAGGAAAGAGGTCTCAAAAAGAGTTCCGATTGGCCAGCACAAGTTACCACCACTTCCTTATGCCTATAACGCACTTCAACCTTATATTGATGAAGAGATTATGAGGCTACACCATGCTGAGCATCACAAAAGCTATGTCGATGGATTAAATAAAGCAGAAAAAGAGATGGAGAAAGCTCGTAAAAATGATGATTTCGATTTATTAAAGCACTGGGAAAGGGAAGCAGCTTTTCATGGGGCTGGTCATTACTTACACACTATATTCTGGAATGTGATGAGCCCAAAGGGTGGTGGTACACCTAAAGGCAGCTTAGCAGAGCAAATAAATCTTGATTTTGGAAGCTTCGATCTCTTTAAAAAGCACTTTTCAAATGCAGCTAAAAAAGTTGAGGCTGTTGGCTGGGCAATTTTAGTTTGGGCACCGAGAGCAGGCCGGTTAGAGATCTTACAAGCAGAAAAACATCAAAACTTAAGTCAGTGGGATGTCATTCCAATTCTACCTTTGGATGTTTGGGAGCACGCTTATTACTTACAATATAAAAATAAACGGGATTTATATGTAGATAACTGGTGGAATGTTGTCAATTGGGATCATGTTAGTAGTCGGTTTGAGAAAGCTCAAAAAGTGAAATGGGAAACATATTAAAAGGAAAGGGCCATTGCCCTTTCCTCTTTCTGCTTCATTCATTTGCTTCGAACAAACCAAGAATATAAGCTTTTAAATCAACGATTCGTAACTTTTCAGGATTTTTTTCGGTTCCAGCTATAATTAATGATGCCAATGTATCATTGGCATGTATACCACCGTGTTCCCCGCCACCTTCATGTACTGGAGCCCCTTCAGAGTAAAATTGATAGCTAGGCTTAGCTGCTAAAATGAGAGTAGGGATATCATGACTATATAATGCAGACTGTAATTGATTTAATACATCAGGGTACTCCTCGTATTTAAGTTGATTTTTCTCAATTTTTATAGCGGCTATTCTTTCATCACCTTCAATATCCCACCCCTGATCATACCTATCACGATACGTATTACCAGGTCGAAAACGGAAGCTAGAGTTGTAGTTTGGAGAAAGAACATGAATCCATTCCCCATCGACCCAGCTTGCGATGGCGATGCGATCATCTATCATGGCAATCTCGGCTAATTCACTTAAAGAATTTTGGTTATTTGGCGCATAGACATAGGACATCCGGTGATTATTTGCAAAAGCAATTTCATAATCACTAACTTTCTCACCTAAGGGTGCGATTGACATTCCCTCATAAAGTTCTTCTAAATCAATGGTTAATTCGACATCGTTATCGAGCAACTTATCTTGGCCATGGTCACCCATTACAATAAAAATATTCTCCTCTAATGCTTGTTCCCAGCTATCATAGCTGTTTAGAAGTTCTTGGAAGAATGTTTCAGCTCGTTCAAAGCCCTTTAGGTATTGGATACTATGCTCATGAGCCTCCCTGTCGAAGTCTGGTAGGAATATCGTTAAAAAGTCAGGTTGTTCGCCAGCTTCTATTAATGCTTTAGTAGCTTCAACTGAGTATTCATCATTTAAACCTAATTTTCGAAAGATTGACTCCGGTAGTTTTTTATCCTTCAATGCCTGTGGTTTAACTAATTGTCCAAAAGCCAAGAGATCTGGTCCATTCGTTTGCATTGATTCAGGTAAATCCAGTGTCTCCTGAATATAAGGTGGAATATAGACAGGGTGTGATTTGTGTCCTCGATACATAATAAAGTTAACAGATCCCGTTGTGAAACCTTTTGCGTGCAATTCCTCATGAATCGTAGGTATGTTTGGGTTAAGATGAGTATTATTTAAATGATACAATGAATCCTCGAACGACTGCTTTGGTGTGAGCTTTAACGTTTTTTCAATTGAAGTACCATAATCAATATACCGGTCTTCGTCTACCTTATACCAGTTGAGGCCTGGAATTCGATGTTCGTCTGCCATTTTTCCTGTTAATAACGTGCTTTCAATTACTACAGACATAGACGGAAACGGAGCGACTAAATCTTTGTAATACTGGCCATTTTCCATCAAAAATTGTAAACCTGGAATTGACCCTTTTTCCTTCGTTTTATCAATAACTGAACCAGTCATTGAATCAATCATAACTAGGATAACTTTTTTTTGAGGGTCTTTATCCGCTTTCTCGAGCCCCTTGATGGATGCGTTGTTCTCGGGAGGTTGTTGACATGCGCTCAACAACAAACTAAATATGAATATCAAAGCGAAGAATTTCTTCATGATTAAAACTCCTTTTAAAAAAATTTCCTAAATACAAAAGGGGAAATGATGTTTTTAGTGTAAACAATTATTGTGTATTTACTCATTTTTTGGCAAAAAGAAAGACAGATAGTAGTGTTCTATCTGTCCAGCATCCAGTTTTTTAGCTATTCTGCATTTCTATAAGAAGCAAATCAAGTTTTTTTACCAAATTTTCTGAAGCAAGGATCATCCTACCAACATCGCCAGACCTCTTTTCAATATCTCCGGTAAAAACAGTTTTTACCTTTTCATTTTTAGTAATCCAATAGGAGGCTTTATATTGACTAAAAAGCTCCCAAAAAGATCTAATCATTGTTTGCTCTTCTAAACTGAAATGTTTTTCAAGCAATACTTCACTTATACCAACGTCATGGGGAGCAAGTTCAATTGCTTTTGCATGGACGTTTCCTATTTGTTTATGAACAGCATTACGGACTGTAAACATCTTTAATAGGACAGTCAATGTTAGTTCTTCTTTAAGCTGTTGCTCAAGTTTTTTTCCACTAGAAGGGGATACCTCTGTTGGATTATTTTTTTGAATGTTTAAGCTCTTGAAAAGTTTTATTGAGAGTAAAAACTGAAAAAAAGTAATGATAAATATCAGAAATAAAGCAATAGTAATGGCAGTTTCAAATAAATTCATTTTTCCCTCCAAATTATTTTATTTCATTGAACATAATAACAAAAAGAGTTCAAAATTTCTAAATTGGTCATTATTGGAAGAATACATTTTGTAAAGAGATCAAGAATATGAAAGTACCCAGAACCAAGTTCATACTTTATGGAGGTTAAAGAATATGACAGTCGCAGCCCAAGTTAAACAAACACTAGCAGGGTTAAAGAGTGCTCAAGCTAGCTTTGAAACCTTTGCTTTGCAGACAGATAACCAGCAAGCAAAACAAATCTATCAAAATTGTGCCCAACAAACACAAATGATTGTGGATACACTAACACCACGATTACAGGAAATTGAGCAAGAAGAGCCACAATATAAGAACTAATTAACTAAGTGTGATGTTTGGCTTCAACCAAGAAAAGTCATCATCACTCTTTCTCTTTACATAAAAGCAGTCATAATTGAAAAAAATACATACTCAGTGAATAAACAAAAAAGATGGGAATGAGTTTTGTGAATAAGGTTGCAGTTTTTTTACTAATTATTCTATTCTTTATTTCTGGTTGTAATGTTGCAGGACAAGGTGATGTTAAGCCCCTTTATATAGGGGGGCAAAGTAAGATCTTTGACCAAACAAAAGCAGATGAGGCAAAACAAATCGTTCTTTCAATGGATGAAGTGGTAGCAGTAAGAGGAGCAACTCTCGAAGGTGATATTTTCGTAGCACTGAAAGTTAAACAATTTGACCGTCTTTTCTTAGATAGGATTCGCAAAGAAGCCGCAGATAAGATTAAAAAGCGTTTTCCAGATGCAAAAGCACATGTTTCAACAGATAAAAAAGTATTTCTTGAATTAGAAAAACTAGAGAAGGAATTGTACGAGAATAAAATCAAAAAGTCGGAAATTGAAAAAAGATGGTCAAGAATTGAGGACTTTATGAAAGGTTAATCTAGAGAAGAGGTGGGAGCATGTCAGATCAAAAAAAGAAAAATTTAACCCCGGTTCAACAAGAATATCAAAGCTTAGCAAAAAAGCGTGAAATTAAACGACCTGTTATGAAGAATTGTATTAAAGCTTTCCTTGTTGGTGGATTTATATGTTTTATAGGTCAGTTTATTCAAACATTTTATGTACACTTTTTTGAGTTTAATGAAAGAACTGCAGGTAACCCGACTGTTGCCACAATGATTTTTATTGCAGTGTTATTAACAGGGTTTGGTGTTTATGATCGAATTGGCCAGTTCGCTGGAGCTGGTAGTGCTGTACCTGTTACGGGTTTTGCAAACTCGGTGGCTTCAGCAGCAATTGAGCATCGCTCAGAGGGGTATGTATTAGGGGTTGGTGGAAATATGTTTAAATTAGCTGGGTCTGTCATCGTTTTTGGAACATTTGCAGCCTTTGTTGTTGCCATTATTAAAACAATTCTTATTCAGTGGGGTGGACTATAAGATGTTAGTAGGTCATCGTACATGGGCATTTGAAAACAAACCGAAAATAGTAGCGACCGGAACCATTGGTGGTCCCTTTGAAGGGAATGGAAAAATCCCTAATGACTTTGACACGATTCATGGTGATCTATGGCTTGGACAAGACTCTTATGAAAAAGCACAAAAAGTGATGTTTGAGGAGGCTTGTTCGAAAGCAGTAGAAAAAGCCGGTCTTACAAAAGAACAGATTGATTTTATTTTAGCTGGCGATTTAATCAATCAAATTACTCCTTCAAGTTTTGCGTGCAGTAGCCTTGGTTCTCCTTTTATTGGATTGTTTGGAGCATGCTCAACATCGATGGAAGGATTAGCTTTAGCTTCACTTATTGTCAATAGTGGACATGGTAAGTATGTTTTAGCAGGAACTGCGAGTCATAATACCGCAACTGAAAAACAATTTCGTTATCCAACAGAATATGGCGGACAAAAACCGCCAACTGCCCAATGGACTGTTACTGCAGCAGGAGCTGCGATTGTGAGTAAAGAGGGAGACGGACCTATCATTACTTCGGCAACATTAGGTAAAGTTGTTGATATGGGACTGTCTGACCCGTTTAACATGGGAGCAGCAATGGCACCAGCAGCTGTTGATACAATTAGTGCTCATTTGAAAGACCGCAACATAGAGCCGTCTTATTATGATTATATTTTTACGGGCGATTTAGGAACAATTGGCAGAAATATCGCACTTGATTTGTTTAAAAAGCATAGTATCCCAGTTAAAGAAGAACGTTTTCAGGATTGTGGCTTGTTAATTTATAAAGAAGATCAACCGGTATTTGCTGGTGGGAGTGGCTCAGGTTGTTCCGCCAGTGTTACATACGGCCATTTATTAAATCGAATGAGAAAAGGCGAAATAAAACGAATGCTAATTGTAGCAACTGGTGCACTACTCTCACCACTTTCTTTCCAACAGAAATTAACGATCCCGTGTATTGCTCATGCTGTTTCAATTGAAGCAGGAGGTGCTTTAGAATGATCTTTTTTTGGGCTTTCGTTGTCGGAGGTATTATTTGTGTTATTGGACAAGTGTTAATGGATGTACTAAGGCTTACGCCTGCTCATACGATGAGTACTCTTGTTGTTAGTGGTGCCATTCTTGATGGACTAGGATTATATGAACGACTTATCGATTTTGCGGGAGCGGGTGCAACTATTCCGATTACATCATTTGGTAACGCTCTTGTTCATGGTGCTATGGCTGAGGCAGAACGGCATGGGCTTGTAGGAGTTATTACTGGGATATTTGAAGTGACAAGTGCAGGTATATCAGCAGCAATTATATTCGGATTTATGGCTGCTTTGGTATTCAAGCCAAAAGGATAGGAGAGACACGTATGACAGTAGGTTCACAGGTTAAACAATGCTTAGCTAGTTTAAAAAGTATTGAAGCAAATCTAAATAGTCTATCAATCAAATCTCTAGATGAAGAAGCTCAGCTTGCCTTTCATGAGTCTTGCTTGAAAACAAGAAAAGTTGTTCAGCAACTAGAAGCTAGGGTAGGGGAGTTAGAGTTTGAAGAACCACAGTATAAAGGATTATAAAGCCTCTATGTAAGGAAAGGAGGGTTCTTGTGACAATACCAGGTTGGGTTGAAATCATTCTTCGATCAGTTGTTGCTTTTTTGGTCTTACTTATGGCCCCAAAGTTCTTTAAAAGAAGTGCCATTGCACAATTCTCCTACTTTGAGGCATCGGCAATGTTGATCATTGCGATTATATTAGCAATGGGGTCCTTTCATATCGGAATTCCTGTTGGCTATACAATTACAGCGTTAATTACTTGGTTGGCGATAGTTGGGATAATAAATTATATTTCGTTGAAAAGTGTTTCTTTTCGAAATTTTGTTCATGGAAAGGGCTTACCTGTTATAAAAGATGGGAAAGTATTAGAGGATAATTTAAAGAAACAGAGGTACACAACGGATGATTTGTTAAAGCAATTGCGGGCGAAAAATGTTTTTAAGGTTGCTGATGTGGAGTTCGCAGTACTTGAGTCTAGTGGCGATATTAATGTTTTACTTAAGAAAGAAAATCAGCCATTAACGGCAAAAGATATGCTTATTCCTGTAGCACCTATGAAAGAGCCACAAACAGTTATTATGGATGGGAAGGTAATGGACGAAGCGTTAGCTACAATTGGATTGAACCGTGGTTGGTTAGAAAGTGAATTAGAAAAGCAAGCAATTGCTATTGAGAATGTATTTATTGGGCAAGTTGATAGCTATGGGGAACTTACTCTAGACTTGTTTGACGACAAAATAAAGGTTCCAGAGCAAAAAGAAAAGCCTCTACTTCTTGCATCCATTAAGAAAACACAGGCGGATTTAGAAATTTTTTCATTACAAACAGAAAATCAGCAAGCGAAAACCATGTTTGAACACTGTGCGGCTGAAATGGATGATGTCATAAAAAAGGTTTCCAAATATCTACACTAAACCCTCTGGGATAGAACGGCTGATAAGTTGTTTTATCCCTTTTTCTTATGAAACAGTGATTTGTAATTTTCGTATTTATTCTAAACTCTAATCATAAGGCTTGTTTTTGTGCATACACTTGTACAAAACATGAAAAGGGACGGGGTATAGAAAATGGTGAAAAAAAGTTTTGTTAAGATGAATGTAATTGTAATAGTATTTTTATTACTATTTTCAATATCAACAACAACGGTTGGTGCATATAATTTTTCCGTTTCTGGCCAAGCTGCCATTTTAATGGAACAAGAAAGTGGAAGAGTTCTTTATGAGAAAGATGCGCATAGGCAATTACGTATCGCAAGTATTACGAAAATCATGACGGCCATTTTAGCGATTGAATCTGGGAAAATGGACGAAATCGTTACAGTTAGTAGTAATGCGTTTGGAACAGAAGGTTCGTCGCTCTATTTAAGGTTAGGAGAGAAAATTAAGCTTGAAGACTTAGTGTATGGACTAATGCTTCGCTCAGGAAATGACTCAGCGGTAGCAATTGCTGAACATGTGGGAGGAAGTCTCGATGGATTTATCTACCTAATGAATGAAAAAGCTAGCGAAATAGGGATGCGTAATACGGTTTTCAATAACCCTCACGGTTTGGATGATCATGAAGAGCATTATTCAACCGCCTATGATATGGCTCTCTTATCACGATATGCCATGAAGAATGAAGAATATCGAGTGATTTCTGGAACGAAGAGTTACCGAGCACCTCAAGAGGGTGAAAATTGGGATCGTATTTGGCAAAATAAAAATCGATTACTAACTCAGCTATATAAATATTCAACAGGTGGAAAAACAGGGTATACCAAAAGAGCTAAACGAACATTAGTTTCAACTGCGACAAGGGATAATAAAAATTTAATTGCAGTTACTTTGAATGCACCTAGTGATTGGCAAGACCATATGAATATGTTTAATTGGGGCTTTGAAACATTTGAAGTTCTCCCTGTAGTTGAAGAGGGGATTGTTAAAAATATTAAAGATGACTTCTATAAAAATAAAGTAAGTGCTAATTACTCGTTTGAATATCCAGTCACATCAGAGGAAAAACAATTAGTGAATAAAAAGATTACTCTTTATAATCCAGTAGATGAATGGAAGGAGCGAGGGGTACCTAATCCAGTAGGAAAAATAACAATTGAGTTAAAAGGAACAAATATTGGTGAAGTACCGTTATCTTTTATTGGAAAGCTAGAGGAAGAGAAAAAGAGTTTCTGGACTAGATTTGTAGAAATCATTTTTCTCACCCTAGGAGTGAATAAAGATGGTTAATATTATATGGATGCTAATGTTACTTATCGGGATTATTTT
Organism: Anaerobacillus alkaliphilus; assembly: GCF_004116265.1. Taxonomy (NCBI): domain Bacteria; kingdom Bacillati; phylum Bacillota; class Bacilli; order Caryophanales; family Bacillaceae; genus Anaerobacillus; species Anaerobacillus alkaliphilus. The sequence goes on from NZ_QOUX01000001.1 coordinate 56,736, forward strand.
TGCTGCGATAAATGGCACGATGGAAGCTGTGAATGAGGCTATTTTCAAAGGTGCCCAGGATGCCGTAACAATTTGTATTGGATTAATTAGTATTCTAGTATTTTGGTTAGGATTAATGAGAATTGCCCAAGCTTCAGGGTTACTAGAAGGATTGGCGAAAATTATGAAGCCAATTGCAACAAGGCTTTTCCCTGAGGTTCCAAGTAATCATCCGGCTATGGGTTATATATTGTCCAATATGACTGCTAACCTATTTGGTTTAGGTAATGCTGCTACTCCAATGGGAATAAAAGCAATGGAACAGCTAAAGAAACTTAATGGAGATAAAGACACGGCAAGTCGTTCAATGATTACGTTACTTGCTATAAATACCGCAAGTATTACATTAATCCCTACAACTGTAATATCAATTCGGATGAATTATGGATCAGCAAATCCCACAGAGATTGTTGGTACAACTTTAATCGCTACAGCATGTTCGACATTAGCGGCTATTATGATCGATCGCTTCTTTTACTATCGCCGTGTTAGAAAAGGTAGGGAATTATAATGTCTTGGATTAGTACAATTTCAATATGGCTCATTCCTTTACTCATTGTTTTTGTGTTGCTTTATGGAACAATGAAGCGTGTTCCTACTTATGAAACGTTTGTAGACGGAGCAAAAGAAGGGTTTGGGATGGCCATATCAATTATCCCTTACTTAGTAGGAATGTTAGTAGCTATTTCAGTGTTTCGTGCATCAGGTGCGATGGATGCTTTTATAAATATCTTAAAACCCGCATTACAAGCAATTGGTATGCCGACGGAAATTGTTCCACTAGCTTTTATTCGTCCGATTTCAGGAACAGGTGCTTTAGGGATGACGTCGGATTTAATAGCCACCTACGGTCCGGATTCTTTTATCGGGCGACTGGCTTCTACGATGCAAGGAAGTACAGATACTACCTTCTATGTTCTGACAGTATATTTTGGGGCAGTGGGGATTAGAAAAATGGGAGATGCCTTAAAGGTTGGCTTACTTGCTGATTTAGTTGGAATTATCGCATCAATTGTTGTGGTGACACTTGTTTTTGGTAGTATGTAAAGTTATGATAATAAAAGTAAGAAAGGCTCACATAAAAGTGTGTCTTTCTTTTTTTTGGACAAAATATATAAGTAATTATCTTACATTTGTCTTGAGTTTCAAAAAATATAAGGTAATTTCCTTGAAATCATCGACTAGAAAAAATTAATATATGTATGAGGTGGAAGAAATGGAACGTTTACAAAAGGTTATTGCACAAGCAGGAGTAGCATCAAGAAGAAAAGCAGAAGAGTTAATTGCTCAAGGGCGAGTTACAGTTAATGGAGAAGTTGTAACAGAATTAGGTACAAAAGTAACTCCTAGAAAGGATAAAGTGGAAGTTGATGGTGTTCCTCTAGATCGAGAAGAGCCGGTTTATTATATGTTATATAAACCTTCAGGTGTTATTTCTAGTGTTAGTGATGATAAGGGTAGAAAGGTAGTTACCGACTTTTTCAGTAATGAACATCGACTATTTCCAGTAGGAAGGTTAGATTACGATACATCGGGGCTAATATTGTTAACGAATGATGGTGATTTTGCTAATATGCTGATGCATCCGAAATACAAAGTTCAAAAGATGTATGTGGCAAAAGTTCAAGGTGTTCCTAGTAAAGAGAAGCTAAGACAACTTGAAAAAGGTATTATGTTAGAAGATGGAAAAACAGCACCAGCAAGAGTAAAGTTTGTTTCCGGTAATCCGAAAACAGGGACTTCGATTATTGAAATTACAATTCACGAAGGAAGAAATCGTCAAGTGCGAAGAATGTTTGAAGCTATCGGACACCCTGTTCTAAAACTTAAACGTGAAATGTATGGGTTCCTAACATTAAAAGGTTTAAATACAGGTGAGGCTAGAGAATTAAGACCACATGAAGTGAAACAATTAAGGGAAATAGCAGAAAAAAAGAAATTCAATTAAATTGTTTCTAACGTTAAAATAGTGTTAAGATAGAGATTGTTAAGGGGGAGGGTACAACTATGAAAAATCGTCGTTTTTTTACTCGCCTTGTTGTTCTACTAGGGATAACTGTTGCATTAGGTTATACCTTTTATACAAGCTTTTTTAATCAAAAAGATATTGTTAGTGTAGGGGACATGGCGCCTAACTTTGTTTTAACTGATTTAGACGGTAACGAGATTGAATTAGCGGATTTAAAGGGGAAAGGTGTCTTCTTAAACTTTTGGGCAACGGTTTGTCCACCATGTCGTGATGAGATGCCGTACATGGAGAATAATTACCAACAGTATAGGGACCAAGGAATTGAAATTATTGCGGTAAACTTTGATGAAGCCCCATTGGCTATAGAGAGATTTGTAAGTCGTTACGGACTAACATTCCCAATTCTTTTGGATCGAGGATTACAAGTTAGTCAGGTTTACGGTGTAAGAGAATTACCGGCAACTTTTTTGATAGATGAAAATGGAGTTGTCATTGAACGTAGAATTGGTGGGATGACAGAACAAATAGTAGAAAACTATGTTCAGAAAATCTTGCCTACTTCCCAATGAGGTGTAATGAATGGAAAAGGTGAAATGTGAGTGTGGACACGTAAATCCATATGGCACAGTCATATGTGAATCATGTGGAAAACCTTTTTTTGATGAAGAAAAAGGTTTACTTAACATGCGTTATGAAGGTGTCGCACGTAGGTCACAAACTTATAATAAAACAATAATCGATAAAATTTGGAACTTTTTTTCAAGTGTCAAGGTTGGAATATGGATTATTATTGTTACATTAGTTGCTTCAAGTGTAGGAACTATTTTTCCGCAGCAATTTTATATTCCGCCAGGGGCAAACCCAAGTATTTTTTATCAAGAAGAGTACGGAATTTTAGGACAACTTTATTATTCATTTGGTTTTCATGACTTATATAATTCTTGGTGGTACATGTTATTAATTGCATCACTAGGTGTTTCATTAATTATTTGTAGTCTTGATCGTGTTGTTCCACTACACAGAGCATTAAAAACACAGCGAGTAACTCGTCATGAGAGCTTCCTTCAAAGACAGCGTGTGCATGGTGTTTCAAAGGTGGATAACTTAGATGCTACAATTGAAGAGTCAAAACAACTATTGCAAAAGAAGAAATATAACATTTCTGAGGAAAATGGGAATATTGTTGCCGAGAAAGGCCGTTTTTCAAGATGGGGCCCTTACGTCAATCACATTGGACTAATTATCTTTTTAATAGGCTGTATGTTACGGTTTTTCCCAGGAATGTATGTTGATGATAATATTTGGGTTAGAGAAGGGGAAACTGTTGTTGTCCGAGGAACCGATGGAGAATTCTTTCTAAGAAATGACAGATTTATGGTAGAGTTTTACGATGATACAGATGAGCGTTTCAGAGAGGCTTTAATGCGTGTAGGAAGCCCTGTCGTAAAAACCTATCAAACCTCAGCAACCTTATTTCAAAGAGTTGACGACGGAGTTGTTGGCAAAGAACCAGAGTTAGTCGAAATTGCTAGACATGACATAAAAGTGAATGATCCATTTAAATTTCATGGATATGCTCTTTATCAATATGCATTCAAGCAAAACGAGATAAGTCAGATGAGTTTCGAACTTGAGGAAAATGCCACAGGTAATCGTTTCGGTAGAATTGATGTGTCGACATACGATCCTAATTCAATTTATGATTTAGGTAATGGCTATCTAATAGAAATCATTGAATATTTTCCAGACTTTTATTTCGATGATAATCGTACGCCTTCATCACAATCCCGTATTCCAAATAACCCAGCCTTTATTTTTAAAATGATCTCTCCTGATAAACCAGAAGGAGAAATCTCTTTCGTAGGGATACAAACGAACCAAGATATTGGTGGAGAGAATACACACAGAATGAGATTTGTAGATATTGAAATGAATCATGTTACAAACTTAGTAGTCCGTAAAGACTATACACTTGGACTTTTATTTGTTGGTGGATTTATTTTTATGGTTGGACTTATCCAGGGAATGTATTGGACACATAGACGTATTTGGATACAAAAGGTTAATGATGAACTTTGGATTTCAGCTCATACAAACAAGAATTGGTTTGGTCTGAAAAAAGACATTGAAATAGTCGTTAATTCAACACAACTGACTATGCCAATCGATAAAGTGGAAGAAGAAGAGAAAAAAATGTAGAATAGTAATGTAAAGTGTAGAATGGCGGTAATGATGCTTCCAAGTATGAGGTACCTTCATTCTACATTCGTGTTTTCATTTAAGGAGGTAATGTAAGTGGCTCAATTAAGTAGTAATCTCTTATTAACAGCCTTTTTTCTTTATTTAGCGGCTACTATCTTTTTTGCTGTATCGCTAACAGGAAAAAAGTTTAAGAATAAAGCAGGAGAAGAAAAAAATAAGGCTGGTTTGTTAGGATATATTACGGCAGTTTTGGCGTTATTATTTGCTCTTGGTTATTTTTTCACACGTTGGTATGTAGCAGGACATGCTCCAGTAAGTAATCTGTTTGAGTATACAACTTTCTTAGGGATTATGATGTCGTTGGCATTTGTTATTATCTATCCAATTTATAAGGCCGATGTACTGGGCTTTTTCTCAATGCCAGTCGTTATGCTAATTATTGCATATGCATCGATGTTCCCTAGAGAAGTTTCACCACTTATCCCAGCGTTACAAAGTATTTGGTTAAAAATTCATGTTATTACAACGGCTTTAGGACAGGGAATTCTAGCCATTGGGTTTGCCGGTGGTCTCATTTATTTATTAAGAGTGATAGATTTTAAAAAGAATGATAAGCAAGTAAAAGCAATTGAATTTGTGATGTATTCAATTATAAGCTTAGTTGGTTTTATTCTAATTACTTCTACATTTAATGCCTTGAATTATGAAGCTCAATTTACTTACGTAAACGAGAAGGGTATTGAATCAGAGATGGTTTATCACCTACCTCCAATTGTAGGTCCAAATGAATATGTACTTTTAACAGAAGACAAGATGTCTCCTTTCTTTAGTGTTCATCCTAATATCAAAAGTGGTGACTTAAACACAGTTATTTGGTCTTTATTCACTGGCTTGATTTTGTATTATTTAATAAGACTTGTAACGAGAAGAAAAGTAGGAGAATTGTTTCAGCCATTACTACGTGGAGTTAGTCCACAAGCCGCTGATGAAATAAGCTACCGTGCGATTGCAATTGGGTTCCCAATTTTCACGTTAGGTGGATTGATTTTTGCGATGATTTGGGCACAGATTGCCTGGACTCGTTTTTGGGCTTGGGATCCAAAAGAAGTATGGGCTTTAATAACTTTCTTATTTTATGCAGCATACCTACACCTTAGATTATCTCGAGGTTGGCATGGAGAAAAGTCAGCTTGGTTATGTGTTATCGGTTTTGCGATTATTATGTTTAACTTAATCTTCGTTAACTTAGTTATTGCAGGTCTTCATTCATATGCATAGGACAAAAGCTTCAGGATAAAACCTGAAGCTTTTTTAAATTGTTGAAAATTTTATATTCCCATGATTTTTCATTATTGTGACCAAAAACCAAACACTGCTGTTAATTGACAAATTTATATAGTCAAAAATAGATGTTATGTTAAAATATATTATTATGTAACATACTTATAGTAAGTATAGGTTATATTGTACTTTAATGTTTGAGGGGGAGTTTTTTTATGTCAAAAGAAGCAAAAGTTCTAGTCGTCGATGACGAAGAACGTATCCGCCGTCTTTTAAAGATGTATCTTGAAAGAGAGAATTATGAGGTAGATGACGCAGAAAATGGAGAAATTGCACTCCATATGGCTGTTGAAAATAATTATGATTTAATCTTATTAGACATTATGATGCCTGGCATGGATGGAATTGAAGTTTGCCAAGAAATTCGCAAATCAAAGGCAACACCGATTATTATGCTAACAGCAAAAGGTGAAGAAGCAAATCGTGTTCAAGGTTTTGAAGCAGGTACTGACGATTACATCGTTAAACCATTCAGTCCAAGAGAAGTTGTCCTTCGTGTCAAAGCGTTACTTCGTAGATCTTCATCAACAAAGTTTTTACAAACAGAAACATCTTCAAAAGATGTATTAGTGTTTCCGCATTTAACAATTGATAACGATGCTCATAGAGTTTCCGTTGATGGAGCGGAAATTAGTTTAACGCCAAAAGAGTATGAGTTGCTTTTCTATTTAGCTCAGTCACCTGATAAAGTGTTTGCTCGTGAACAGTTGTTGAAAGATGTTTGGAACTATGAATTTTTTGGAGACTTACGGACAGTTGATACTCACATAAAACGTCTCCGTGAAAAGTTAAATCGCATTTCGCCAGATGCTGCAGCGATGATTTCAACTGTATGGGGTGTTGGGTATAAATTTGAGGCAGTGAAAGAGTAATGTTCTGGCGAAGTGTCGTTGGAAAGCTTTGGTTTACGTTTTTATTGTTAGTATCGGTAGTTTTAACGGTACTAACAATTATGCTTTTGCAGTATTTTGAGAAGTTTCATACCGATCAGGCAGAAGAACAACTTACAAATCACGCGGTAATGATTGCTTCCATTTTAGAAGAATACGAAACTGAGGAAGCGGCTCTTTCAACAACACAGCGAATCATTGATAACTATGCAATGAAGCTATTGTTAGTGTTAGATGGTGATGAGTTTTGGTATTATCCAAACGAGAATGATAAAATTCCAGTTGAACTTTTTGAGACAAATCCAGAGTTACTAAAGGTAGTTACTGATGGTGAGGTAATTATTACAAGAGGTGACTTTCCTTTTTATTCAGATGGGGAAGAAATTCATAACGAAGTATTAGTTGTCGGTATGCCTATTCAATTGGTACAAAATCGAACGGGAGTACTTTATCTCTATCAATATTTAGAAGTTGTTGAAGAAGCATTAACCCAAACAAAAAATATTATATTTTTAGCTGCAGGAATTGCGATTGTGTTAACAACTATTTTTGCCTTTTTCTTATCCACCAGAATTACGGCCCCACTTCGTAAAATGCGACAAGCTTCTTTAGAAGTCGCAAAAGGTAATTTTGATACAAAAGTACCTATTTTAACAAGAGACGAAATTGGTTCTCTAGCAATGGCATTTAACCGTATGGGTAGGGTCTTAAACACGAACCTAACTGCTTTAAATCAAGAAAAAGAACAGCTATCGAGAATTCTGAGTAGTATGGCAGATGGTGTTATTACCTTAGATCGAAAGGGATGTATTGTAGTTACAAACCCACCAGCTGAGCAATTTATTCAGGCTTGGTATTTTGAACAGAGTTTAAAGAGTGGGGATGTAACAGATGATCTACCTGCTGCGATAAAGAAATTGTTTCAGCAAGTTGTTGCACTAGAAAAAGAACAAATGGTAGAAGTAGACGTACAAGGTCGTACATGGGTTGTACTAATGACGCCACTTTATGACGAAAATTTCGTTCGTGGGGCAGTAGCAGTACTCCGAGACATGACTGAGGAGAGGCTACATGATAAACTTCGAAAAGATTTTATTGCAAATGTTTCACATGAATTAAGAACTCCAATTGCCATGTTGCAAGGCTATAGCGAGGCAATAATCGATGACATTGCTGGTTCTGAAGAGGAAAAGAAAGAGATTGCTCAAATCATTTATGATGAGTCTCTAAGAATGGGGCGCCTTGTAAACGAACTTCTTGACTTAGCAAGAATGGAAGCTGGTCATATTCAATTAAATATAGAACCTGTAAATATTCGAGAGTTCTCTAGAAGAATTTTACGCAAATTTCAAGGGTTGGCTAAAGACCATAACATTGTGTTAAAGGCCGAGATTGCCGATGTGGAAGAGGTAATCATGGTTGATCCAGATCGACTTGAGCAAGTATTTACTAATTTAATCGATAATGCGATGAGACATACTAGTGATCAAGGCTCAGTAACACTAGCTGTTTCGCCACTTAGAGAAGGAATTAAAGTAGATATTCGTGATACTGGTTCTGGTATTCCTGAAGAGGACTTACCATTTGTGTTCGAACGTTTCTATAAAGCGGATAAAGCTAGAACGAGAGGAAGGTCTGGAACAGGACTTGGACTAGCTATTGTAAGAAATATTGTCGAGGCCCATGGTGGTCATGTCTCAGTACACAGTAAGTTAGGAGAAGGTACGACATTTTCCTTCTTTATCCCTTCGAAAAATGAGGAATTATAGATTTTTAGAAAGAATTAGATTGTTTCTTATGAAACATTAACAAATAAAATTGCTAACTTAAAATAAAAAATTCCCTTAGGGGAATTTTTTATTTTTTGGCATCCTTATATATCTCACGCATAACATGTGCTAATTCTGGTACAATTAATTTCGTCATGGCTAGCTTTACAGCACCGCTTGATCCTGGCATCGAGAAGACAGCTGTTGCGCCACGAACTCCAGCAATAGCTCGGCTTAAAATAGCAGCTGGGCCAATATCTTCTGCGTAACTTAAGTATCTGAATATCTCTCCAAACCCTGGCATTTCTTTATCTAACATATCTCTTACAGCTTCATATGTAGTATCTCTAAATGTAATACCTGTTCCCCCATTAAGTAGAACTGCTTCTACCTCGGGACGTTCTGATGCTTCTCTAATAAGTGATTGAATTTGAGTGTATTCATCTTTCACAATATGATAGTCGATGACATTGTAGTTGCCGTTTGCCTCTAATAATTCCCTTATAAGTTGACCACTCTTATCTGTTTCTTCAGTTCGAGTATCTGAAACAGTAATAATCATACAACTAACCGTTTTGGGCGCTTCTTTCCGATGTTCTTCTACTCCCATCGATAAAACCTCCTATAAAATAAACTAAATACATGTAGAATTATACCATAATTTGAAAAAAGAAAACAAAATGGTCTTCTCAAACTAGGATAATTATGTATAATGGGAATAGTAAATCAATAATGTATTCTTTAAGGTCACTTTATTAAAGTAAAGTGTTAAAAGGGAAGTTGGTGTAACTCCAACACGGTCCCGCCACTGTAAACGCTAGAATGTTTTGTAAGTCCACTGTCATACTTTGATGGGAAGGAAAAACATTTGTTAATGCGTAAGTCAGGAGACCTGCCTTTAAGAAATAATGTGAAACCTTCGAGGAAAAGGGGAAGCAGTTATGTACATAGTTATTAGTGACTTTGCATATATCTGACTACCAAAAAGTTCCCATTGAAGGGAACTTTTTCTTTTTTTTACTTATTTTTTTCACCAAAAAGATTGGATTAGTCATGTAAAAGCAACAATGTAGTTTTTCTGACTGAGTTTTATCCTTGTTATTGAATTACATCCAAACACAAGAAAAGGGGTATGGAAAAATGAAGAAATGGATGCTTTTACTAGTATCACTATTTTTAGCAGCTACCGTAGTATTAGGCTGCACGAGTCCAGAAGAAGGAAAGCAGGAGGAAGCGCCTGCGGTAGTTGACGCAGAAAAAACGGAAGTAGCAGATCAAGAGGAAGTTGTAACTACTGAACAATTTCCATTAACCATAACTGATGCAGTTGGTAATGAAGTAACTCTTGAGTCACAACCAACTAGAATTGTTTCACTTATGCCTAGTGTTACTGAAACTTTATTTGCTGTTGGTGCAGGAGAAAACGTAGTTGGTCGAAGCGATTGGTGTAATTACCCTGCTGAAGCTTTAGATGTAGCTTCTGTTGGGCAAATGGAGTTTGACTTAGAAACATTGTTATCTTTAGAGCCTGATTTAGTTTTAGCTCATGAGGGTGGGTTGTATGCTGCAGGGGACAAGTTAGATCAAGTTCGTGCTGCTGGTATTCCTGTAGTAGTTGTAGGTAACTCAGACTTATTTGAAGAAGTATACGGAGCGATTGATATTGTTGCAGTTGCAACTGGCTTCTCTGAAAATGGTCATCGAATTATTAGCGATTTAAAGGCAAGCTTTGCTGAAATTAGTCAAAGAGCAGCCGAAGTCAAAGGTGAAGAAAAACGTAAAGTATGGCTCGAAATTGATCCTACTCTTTGGACAACAGGTAGTAATACATTTATGCATGAGATTTTAGAAACAATCAATGCAACAAATGTCGCTAGCGGAGTTGAAGGTTGGGCTCAATTCTCTGAAGAAGATGTAATCGTATTAAATCCGGATATTATTGTTACTACGTACGGTTATTATGTTGAAAATCCGAAGCAACAAATTCTTGAACGTGCTGGTTGGGACTCGGTATCAGCTGTACAAAATGAACAAATTTTTGATGTTAATGCTGACACATTATCAAGACCAGGTCCTCGTTTAGCTGAAGGAGTAGGACAACTTGCAAAACTTATTTACCCAGAAGTTTTCAACGACTAGAACCTTAGTTCCTTACATTATTTCATTTGTATTATTAATTATTGCGTTATTTATAGGAATTTCAATAGGGAGTGTCTCAATTCCTATTTGGAAAATACTAATGGTTATTATGGGAAAGCTATTTTATAGTCCATTCCTAGAATTAGTTGAACCAATGTTAGTTAATATTATTTGGAATATACGTCTCCCGCGAGTGCTGTTAGCTATGTTAGTTGGCGCTTCCTTAGCTCTTGCGGGAGCAGCTTTTCAAGGTTTTTTAAAAAATCCATTAGCTGATCCTTATACATTAGGGGTATCATCAGGTGCTGCATTAGGTGCAGTATTTGTTCTCTTCTTCGGTATTTCGTTACCTTTTGTTGGAAAAATGACGTTGCCGATTGTCAGTATTCTTGTTGGTTTTCTTACATTGCTTTTGGTCATTTCCTTTGCAAAAGTCATTCACCGACAAATGTCTGTAGAGACTATTATCTTAACGGGTATAATCTTTAGTTCATTTTTGGGATCTTTGATATCATTAATGATAGCTTTAACAGGAGAAGAACTAAGACAGATTATTGGTTGGCTCATGGGCAGTGTTTCAATGCGAGGATGGGAGTATGTAAAATTACAGGTCCCATTTTTTATAATAGGTACGTTATTCCTATTATTTAATGGGCGAGAATTAAACGCACTAAGCTTCGGTGAAGAAACAGCAAAGCATCTTGGTGTAAACATACAGGCAAGGAAATTGCTCATTCTAGTAGGAGCTTCATTGTTAACTGGTTCAGCAGTGGCAGTGTCAGGAACAATTGGATTTGTAGGTTTAGTTATCCCGCATTTGGTAAGATTACTCTGGGGAGCAGACCATAAGCATTTATTACCATTAGCTTGCATTAATGGAGGAGCTTTTTTAATACTTGCAGATTTGGTAGCGAGAACAATTATTGCGCCAACAGAAATTCCAATAGGTGTCATTACAGCATTAATAGGTGGTCCCGTTTTTGGGATTATTTTATTTAAGGCAAGGAAAGTTTAAGTAGTTGGAGGTCAACATGTTATTACAAGTGAATGGTTTATCTGGCGGGTACAATGGGTTAAATATCATAAAAGACATCTCTTTCTCGTTACAAAAAGGTGAAGTATTAGGAATTCTTGGTCCTAATGGTAGTGGTAAGACAACTTTATTAAAATTATTAAGTGGTTTATTACCTGTAAATAATGGGGATATTTTCTTAAATGACCGACTGCTCGAATCATATTCTTCGAAAGAACTTGCTAGAGAAGTTGCTGTTCTACCTCAAAATACTGAAACGTCCTTTACGTATTGTGTAGAGGACATTGTTTCATTAGGGAGATATCCATACCAACGAGGAATGTTCAATACGAATAGTAATGAAGACAAACGAATAGTCTTAGAGGCTATGAAACAAACACAAGTATATGACTTTCGGGATAAATACCTCCACACACTAAGTGGCGGAGAGCAGCAACGTGTATTGTTAGCTAGAGCGTTAGCTCAAGAACCAAAACTTCTTCTTCTAGATGAGCCTACAAATCATTTGGACATCTCTTTTCAAGTTAGTCTATTGGATTCTTTAAAAACTTGGGCAAAACATCGTTCTCTCTCTGTAATTGCCATACTCCATGATTTAAATATGGCTAGTTTGTATTGTGATCGTATTCTTTTAATGGAAAATGGGAAACAGGTCGATCTAAACAAGCCTAGTATTGTTCTTGAAGAAAGCCAACTTGAAAAGGTTTATCAAACATCATTAAAAAGAAAAGAACATCCTGTTGTCCCAAAGCCTTTAATAACCCTACTCCCTAAACATGAAGAAACAGAAAAAGATAACTTGCTACAAAAATTAGTTGTTACTCAAAATAACGAATATATCGCTATTCAAAGTCCTTTCCAGTTTAAAACACTATCGTCTGCAGTAGTGGGTGCAGGATTTAGTTGGGAAAGAACGTTCATCAATCGTCATGTAGATAAACATTATAATTGTGATGATCCAAAAACGGAATACAAACAGTTTTTAACTGCAAAGAACTTTGATGTATCGGAAACTGTCGGCATGATGACAGCTGCAGTCCTGGAGGATGCAGAGTTTATTATAAAGGAATTTGAAGAATTTACTGTCTTTGTCATGGTCACAGCAGGTTTATCTAATGCTGTCGATGTTTCTAAAGCTTATCTTCATGATGGGAAAAAGGCGACAGTAGGAACAATAAATACCTGGATATTTATTGATGGAAACCTATCTGAAGCTGCTTTTGTTCAAGCGCTGGTAACTGCTACTGAGGCCAAAGCTAAGGCATTGCATGACGAAGAAATACTAGATCCAGTTATGGGTACAATCGCCACAGGTACCTCGACTGATAGTATTATGATTGCTGCAACTCAAAAAGGGAAAGAGTTTCCATATGCAGGATCGATTACCGCTCTTGGGAAAGCTATTGGTCTCTTAGTTCACGAAGCAACACAAAAGGCAATCGAACGTAATAAAAGGAGATTGTTCACACCATGACTATTGAAACACATCTAATAGCCTTAACCTTGGCCTTTATGATTGATTTACTTATTGGCGATCCTAAACGCCTACCGCATCCTGTGGTAGGTATGGGAAAACTAATATCCCTATTCGAAAAAACTCTAAATAAAGGAAATCACCGAAAAGGGAAGGGAATATTTTTCTTAATTTCTTACTTATTTATAATTGCTGTAGTTGTATTTGCTATTTTATCTATCTGTTATTACATTCATTGGGGTCTTGGACTAGCTGTTGAAGCTTTCATCATATCCACGACTATTGCTACGAAAGGTCTTAAGGATGCAGCTCTTCAGGTCTATGTTCCTCTAAAAAACAACAATTTTGAATTGGCCAGAAAGAACTTATCGATGATTGTAGGGAGAGATACGGAACACCTACCAGAAGGAGAGATTGTCCGAGGAACAGTTGAGACTGTTGCTGAAAATACGAGTGACGGGATCACTGCCCCACTTTTCTACGCGTTGATTGGAGGTGGTGTGTTAGCAGTGATTTATCGTGCTGTGAATACATGCGACTCAATGGTAGGTTATAAGAATGCTCGCTACCTTGAATATGGTTGGGCATCTGCACGTTTTGATGATCTGTTAAATTGGCTTCCAAGTCGTCTTTCTGCTGTCACTATGTTACTAGCAAATCCAAGTGTAAATAAGAAACAAGAATGCTTTAAAGTATTGTTTCGTGATGCTAGAAAACATCCGAGTCCGAATAGTGGTTGGTTAGAAGCAGCTATGGCAACTCTCTTAAGAATTGAATTAGGTGGCCGTAATACCTATCAAGGAGTTGAATCAATACGTGCTTTTATGGGTGATCCAATCACTCCACTAAAACGGGATCACATTCTGAGAAGTAACACAATTATGTTAAGAACTTGTATTGGATTTCTATTTATCTTATGGGTGTTAGGGGGTATTATTTATGCAATTACCTAATCATGGCGCTAACCCAGAACATTTAGTTCGATCTTTACACCTTTCTCAATCTGAGAATACGATCGACTTTAGTGTGAATACGAATCCATTTCCGCTTCAAAACCATATTATTGCTAACTGGAATCAGTATATTGAGTCGATTAGTAAGTATCCTGATCCAAGTTCAGAGCAATTCATCGAATTCCTTTCAACAAAGGAAAATGTGCAGAGGAATCAGTTGTTACTAGGAAATGGAGCTGCCCAGTTAATTTATTTACTAGCGATGTACTTTCAGAAAAAAAAGGTAGCAATCCTAGAGCCAACTTTTTCTGAATATCGAGAGGCTTGTGTTGCTTTTGGTTGTGATATTGAAGGTATTATCATGGGTCATCCTTGGGAGTTAAATAAGGAGAAACTAGTAAAGCGCTGTCAGCAAAAGGATGTCTTATTTATCTGTAATCCAAATAACCCTACAGGAGTTTCTTATCCTCCAGAGGACCTGATACACGTTATTCAAAAATTATCTTCATACAATGTAACAGTGATTATCGATGAAGCGTTTTTCGACTTTCAAGAACATGGGACAACGTTGATACAACTAGTTAACCAGTATGACAATCTCATTATTTTGAGATCACTGACAAAAATGTATGGACTAGCTGGGCTTCGTTTAGGTTTTATGGCTGCCAATGAGACAGTGATTGCAAGTGTTTCAAAACTCCAACATCCTTGGAGTATCAATGGGCTTGCTCAACAAATAGGGCTGGAATGCTTGCAAGATGATGTCCATGTAAGAAACACACAGGAATTTATGAAGAACGAGCGATTACGTTTGTTCCCGTTACTAGAAGAACTAGGCTATGAAGTATCAAATTCTCAAGTTAATTACTATCTTTTAAAAGAAAAAGATAAAAAGGAAGATTGTCTAGCCCTTATAAAATTTTTAATAGTAAATGGTATTATTCCACGTCATACATATAACTTTGTTTCATTACAAGGACAATATATTAGGTTAGCAATCAAGACGACCGAAGAGAATAACTACTTATTAAATGTTTTACGAAGGTGGAGGGAGACTTGCTGATTTTTATTACTGGCGGTGTTAGAAGTGGTAAGAGTTCATTTGCAGAAACATTGGCGCAGTCATTCCTAACGCCTGTGAAAAATAAATTAATTTATATTGCCACAAGTGAACTCTATGATTCAGAAATGAGCTTGCGTATTCAAAAACATCAAGAGGATCGATTGATGAGTGGCTTCACCTGGGAAACTTGGGAGCAACCACGGCAAATTGAAAATCTGGTGAAAGAATTGAGTGACAACCAGATTATTTTACTAGATTGCCTAACTACCTTGCTTGCTAACGAGCTATTTTATGAAGAGGGTAAATGGAGTGACCGCCTTTATCAAGAAGAGCAAGTGAAAAAAATACTTATCTTTCTAGACAAGATCAAAAACAAGAACATAACCTTACTTCTCGTTTCAAATGAGCTTTTGAATGGTGGATTAAACTATGATCAAGCGACATTAACCTACATGAAACTAATTGGTTATCTTCATCAAAAGATCGTAGAAAAAGCAAGTATCGTTTATTTGATAGAGGCGGGAATTCCTCTTTTGATGAAAGGGTGTGAGAACATTGAAGGGTATCATGCTTCAAGGAACTAGTTCAGATGTTGGAAAAAGTGTTTTATGTACTGCCCTATGTAGAATTTTTAGCAATCGTGGTTTACGGGTTACGCCATTTAAATCGCAAAATATGTCCAATAATTCATATGTCACAAATGATGGCGGTGAGATAGGTAGAGCCCAAGGTATTCAGGCTGAAGCAGCAAATATTGAGGCGAGTGTTTACATGAATCCTATATTACTTAAACCAAGAAGTGATAGTTTTTCTGAAGTAATAATTTTTGGAAAATCGCTTCATTCGTTTTCAGGAGCAGAATATCGTCAACATTTTTACGAAACTGGACTTAAGGCTATAGAGAAAGCAACAAAGAAGCTTTCGGAGCAATTCGAATATGTTGTTGTAGAAGGTGCAGGAAGTCCTGTAGAAATTAACCTAAATGATCGTGAAATTGTGAATATGAAAGTAGCTGAAACATTAGATCTTCCAGTAATTCTAGTAGCAGATATTGATCGTGGTGGTGTATTTGCAACGATAGTCGGAACCCTTCAACTATTGTCTGAAAAAGAGCGTAAAAGAGTTGTAGGTGTTATTATCAATAAATTTAGGGGAGACATATCCCTGTTTCATAGTGGTGTAAATTGGCTAGAGGCCTATACAGGAAAGCGTATTTTTGGTGTAGTACCGTTTTTAGACGAAATAGGTATTGAAGCAGAAGATAGTTTAGCTATTGGGCAAATAAGAGGAAAGAATACATCCGGTATTGATTTGGCTGTTATTAATTTACCATATGTATCAAACTTTACTGATCTTGAACCTTTTCGCTATGAGAAAGATGTATCGATCAGGTTTATTGATCATCCCGAAGAGCTTGAATGCCCTGATGCAATCATTCTTCCTGGTACAAAGAGTACAATAAATGATTTAGAGTTTTTAAAGAGAAAGGGTCTAGACGAGGCTATAGTATCTTTTGTTAAAAACGGCGGAAGAATTGTTGGAATTTGCGGCGGTTATCAAATGCTGGGGAAAGAGATTTGTGATGAAGCAGGAACAGATACAGGTGTTAAGCACCACCAGGTAGAAGGGTTAAATGTTCTACCCATAACTACTGTATTTAATAAAGATAAACAAGTAAAAAAAAGCAAGGGAACAATCTGGAATCTAGCTGATAGAAATATTGTTGTTGAAGGTTATGAAATACATCTAGGTGAAACGAAACTTCATGATGTTGACGGGAGGTTTCACCCATTTATAAAATGTGATACTAATCAACTAGACGGTGTCTGCGATTTAACGGGTAAAATAATTGGTACATATTTTCACCAGTTGTTTCACAACGATGAATGGCGAAGTTTTTGGTTAAATCAAATTAGAGCTGAGAAAAAGTTACCGGAGAAAGCCTCTGTAGAAACTCATAATTATCAAGAGAAGAAGCAATCAGCTTACAATCGGCTAGCAGCTACTGTGGAAGAACATGTAGATGTGGCTTCAATTATTGACATTATCGAGCACTGGGGAGAAGCTAAATGAAGTGGAAAGTACTGATAAAAGGACTTGCACTTGCATTTCAATTACTATCAACAGTTCCTATTAGAAAGCAGATTCCGTATGAGCAAGCGCAAATCCGCGTGTCAGTGAGTTGCTATCCAATTGTCGGTTTTTGTTTAGGAATGATTTTATTTAGCTTTTTGTACATGGTAACTCATTGGACACATGTTTCTACTATAGTATTAGCCCTATTACTAGTTACAATAGGGATTGTATTCACGGGTGGTCTACACTTGGATGGATGGATGGATTGTAGTGACGCATTTTTCTCTTATCGAAGTCAGGAGGAAAAACTAGAAATAATGAAGGACCCTCGAATTGGTGCTTTTGCAGCGATTTCGTTGTTCTTATTATTGGCTTGGAAGCTAGTGATCATATATGAAGTTATTACTTTGCTGAGTACTTACGAGTACTTCGTAATTGTTTTTATCCCTTTTTTATCGAGAATGATCTTAGGGTTAAAACTTTATTTTGGAAACTTAGCTAGAGCTGAAGGAATGGCTTTTGCGATGAGGAAACTTATTAAAAGAAAAGATAGTTTAAGTTATCTAGTTCTGACGATAAGTATCTTTCTTATACTATGCTTCTTTCTGCCATACACAGTTTTTTTCTTTTGTTGGTTAGTTGCTAGTAGTGTTGTTTTTTATTTTGTTGCAATGCTGTTAGATCGTATTGCTTTTGGTGGAATTACAGGTGATACACTGGGAGCTAGTGTGGAGGGATCTGAGCTTTGGTTATGGATGACATTGTATCTATTACTCTCTTTCGTCATGGGATAACGAAGGAGAATCTTGAAAAGCGATATATAGGTTGGACCGATGTGAGTATTGATATGAACAGTCTAAATGAGGTTAGAATTCCTACACTAGAAAGGTCTTTTCAGAAAGTTTTTTCTAGTGACCTGAAAAGATGTGTCGAAACAGCCTGCTTATTAGTTCCTGGATCTACGATAATCAAGGATTCTCGTTTAAGAGAACTCCATTTTGGTGAATGGGAACGAAAAACGTACAATGATTTAAAAGATCAAAAAGAATATCAACAATGGCTACGTGCCCCTTTTTTACTAACAACTCCTAAAGGAGAAGCGTATACACAATTAGAAACCCGTGTATTGGAATTTTGGAAAGAGTTAATCACAGTGTTTGAGAACGAAGAAACTAAAAATGTCTTGCTCATTACGCACGGTGGTCCTATCCGGTTTTTATTAACGTACTTTTCACCAAAAGAAAGCAAAAAAGATTGGTGGGAATGGAGCATCGAACATTTTTGTGGCTACACCTTATCGTGGAACCGTAAAAACCTATTAAAAGGAGGGAGTTCATGCACTTCGTCGTTGGTGGAGCCTTTCATGGTAAAAAGAACTGGGTTATAGAACATTTCTGTTTAAATCATAAAGACTATACTTGGATAAATGGTTATAGTAAGGAATTATCTCTTGATTCCTTTGAATTAACAGAGGTTAAGACGAATAATGTTGTAATAGAGGGTGTTGAGCAATTGATAATTACTAATCAACAAGTACTCATAAGTAGTATCAGTTCGTTTCAAACATGGGTCGAAAAGATAAAAAAGTGGGAAGATGCGTTTTTAAACCGACAAGTTATAATAATCGGGACGGACATGGGAAAAGGGATAGTACCCATCGACAAGCAGCAACGTATGAACCGTGACGAGGTAGGTAGATGTTTTCAAGTATTATCAAGTCAAGCAAGAGAAGTATCGTTAATTTGGTATGGTTTACAGCAAGTATTAAAAGCATAGGAGGAGAAAAGGATGAAATTATATACTAGAACAGGTGATGAAGGAAAGACAAGCGTTATTGGCGGAAGATTAGATAAGGACCATGTCCGTGTAGAGGCATATGGTACTGTAGATGAACTGAATAGCTTCGTAGGTCTAGCGGTTACGCAGTTGGATGCGAAAATATTTGCAGATATCTTGGCCGAGCTTGAGAAAATTCAACATGAGCTCTTTGATTGTGGTGGAGATCTGGCAATGATATCTACAAAGTATCCTTATAAAGCAGCCGACGAGATGGTTACCTTTCTTGAGGAACGTATAGATCAATACATTGTAGAAGCACCTGAATTAGAAAGGTTTATCCTGCCTGGTGGTTCACAAGCATCTGCTACTGTACATATCTGTCGGACTGTGACTAGAAGGGCTGAGCGATTAGTAGTTCAACTTCAAAAGCTTGATGAAACCAATCCTGTTGTTCTTAAATATTTAAATCGTTTATCCGATTATTTCTTTGCTATCGCTCGGGTAATTAATCATCGTCTAGGTGTAAAGGATGTTGAATATGAGCGTAGTGCCTTAGTTTTTCGAGATCCTAAAAGCAAAAAAGAAAGTAACTAAATCCTCTTGAAATGAGCAGAAGCTTTTGTTTTTGCTCATTTTTTTATTTGTAAAATAATTACATTTATCTATTCATCAGTTTGTGTCCCCTTCCATATATTATTTCGTATGTCATTGAAGGGGGAACATCTCATGAAAAAAGTCATCATTGTCATAACCTCATTATTTTTATTAACTGGGTGTGTTGAATTTCTTGACCAAAAAGAAACTAATAAAATTTCTATCCAAGCTAATTTGATAAGGGAACTAGATATCAGAAGTAAAGAGGAGCTATCCCTTAGTTGGGATTTAGTTGACGGAAGAACTAATGACGTCTTAGTAAAAGTCTCCTTATCCGAATTAGGGTTTCAGAAAGGGAATGGTCTTGAGGAAGATAAGGTAATTAAATTAGCAAAACAGTTAGCAAGTAACATTGATCAGCCTCTTCTAAACCCAACAATTACCAGAGATGGAGTACTGAAAGAAGGGAAAAATAGAGTGATTCTATCCGAACGAGAGTTAGTTAATAAGATGATGTCTTTATACTATTACAATAAATACTTAGTCTTACCGATCTACGAAGAGGTCCCACAAGTAACCTTGGATGACTTAAAAACCATCAAACATTCAATAATAGGGTCGTATGTGACTTACTTTAATCCAAATGTCTCTGGGCGATCAATAAATATAAAACTTTCTTCTCAGGCAATTGATCACTTTGTACTCGCACCAAATGAGATTTTTTCTTTTAATAAGGTGGTAGGTCAAAGAACCACAGAAAGAGGCTACCAAGAAGCAATGGAAATTGTAAATAAAGAATTCGTTGTTGGAGTAGGTGGAGGAATATGTCAAACTTCTTCAACGTTATATAATGCCGTAGATAAGGCTGGGATGGAAATAATAGAACGGTACTCTCATTCTAGAGATATTGGATATGTGCCCCAAAATCGCGATGCTACGGTATCTTGGGGTGGACCAGATTTTAAGTTTAAAAATCCATATGATTTCCCATTACTAATTAGTACTGATGTAAATTTACAAACAGGGAAAATAGAGGTTCAAATATATGCATCACAGCAACCAACGGAGTAAGTAATTTTTACAATCCGGTGTCAGTTACCAAACTGCTATAATAGAGTTGTTATAACTGGCACTTTTAGTCATAATGAATAAATTCTATGGCCAATGGACAATCTTATAAACGTTTCGTCTAAAAATGAGCTTAGAAAGAAAATTATTGTTATAAATTTTGAGAGGGTTCCATAGGATAGGATTGTAGAAATTATGATTGAAAAAAACAGGAGGATCCAATGTACGACTATATAAAGCGTTTTTTAATAGCTATGGCTGTTGCCCTTTCAATAGGGATATTATTTATCGGCACAAGAGTATCGTTTGCAGAGACTAGTGACAATTATGAGGTAGTTAACTTCATCTGGCCGACTGTCGGCCTTGTTACGGACACATTTGGGACAAGAAATGGGAAACATTATGGTATTGATATTGCGGCCCCACGCGGAACTACAGTAGTTTCTGTTAGTGATGGGGTGGTAGTAAAATCATATTATTCTACTACTTACGGTAACGTCGTGTTCATTGAGCATACAGATGGTTATGAGACAGTATATGCTCATTTACATAAACGTCTCGTAGAAGAAGGTGCTACAGTTTATCAAGGCGAAGAAATTGGAACGGTTGGTAATACTGGCAGGTCTTCAGGAGACCATTTACATTTTGAAGTTCATGATGGCAATTGGACAATGTCTAAGAAAAATGCAATCGACCCTTTTTTAGTGATTGGAGATAACAAAGACTCTTTTTTTGTTTTATCTGATGAGTATGCCGATACTGAAGAATATCAAGTAGCCTCTGCTTATGAAGAGCATCATGATCAACCAAGTGAGGTTTTTTATATTAAGGTCAAAAAAGGTGATAGCTTGTGGAGTCTTGCGAAAGGTTATCAAGTCTCGGTAGACGAAATCAAAAGCTGGAATCAACTTTCTTCCGACTCGATTGTTGTTAACCAGCGATTAAAGATAGTTCCAAAAGGAAGCTATATTGTTCAAAAAGGGGATACCTTATGGAAAATTGCTGAGCAATCGGGGACAAGCGTATCCAAAATCAAAAAAATGAATGGGCTTAAAGATGACCGTATTCAAATAGGAACATTACTTACGGTTGGAAATTAAGAAAATTAATAGCTGAGTATAAGGGGTGGGTAGTATATTTCCATCCTTTTTTTCTTTAAAAAGAGCTGTTTTCGCAATGTTTGTTGCTTTCGTAAAAATCCCAAAAGCCGGATTTTTACACAAAATAATAAGAATTAACCACTAATTTAGTAAGTATTGCTCTTTTCTTACTTAATTATTGAATGACATCTTCATCTAAGGTATTGTTCCTATTATTTTAGGGTAAGTAAGCCACAATGTTTACGAAAAGAGCCTTAAAAAAAGTTGAAATAGTTAGCAAGAATATATGGTAAAATGACACTATAAGAAATAATTACATAACAAACGAATGAAGTGTGGTAAGAAACATGCACAACGTTAACAAAACCAAAATTAATACAGATGTTATTTACTGGTTAAATCAGAAAACGAAAACATCAAATCATAGTGTTGTTCTAGTAGATGGCTTTTGTTTTATGTTACGAAAGCTAAAATTACAGGGGGCAGTTCGACTTGTCCCAGGTAATTTCTTTCATCAGCGCTTTTGGAAAAGTTTAGATCGAACATTAAACTATAATCTAACTGGAAACAAAAAAAGGATAAACGTTTCATTATATCGATTTTATTATGATGTATCAGTTTCAGAGGGCCTCATTAAATTGGTAGATGGACGAGCAAGTCTGACAAATGAAGGAAAGTTGTTTTTAACTATTTCTTCTGAAGAGCAGTTAAATTTTCTCTTAAGTAAAATATGGTAATGTTTCTATCTTCACTATATGAAATTGAAGAGTTATAATAGTAGAAATAGTTTGTGACTTTCGAAATTATCTATCTGTTTTTTATACGAGGGGAGAAATTTATGTTAACAGATTATCATAACCACCTTGAAAGAGGTACGTTAACGTTAGATTATTTAAAGCAGTTTACTGACAATGCAAAATCAAAAACGATCGAACATTTTGGAATTTCTGAACACGCCTATCATTTCTATCAAACAAAAAATATTCTCAGTAATCCATGGGTGAATGAAAGACGATATTACGATATGGAAGATTACGTGAAGTTGTTTCAACAGGCCTGGGATGCTCAAATTGATGTGAAAATGTCAATAGAGATGGATTATACTCCAGGAAAACATCAAGAGATGGCTGAATTTATTAAGAATTATGACTTCGACTATGTGATTGGTTCTATTCACTGGATTGATGATTTTGGAATTGACTTAGGGGAATATAAGCATGAGTGGGAGACGCGTAATTTAAAGGAGACATATACAAGTTATTTTGACCAAGTGGTAACATTAGCCCAATCAAATTTATTTGATATCATTGGGCATATAGATTTAGTCAAAATCTTTAATTACATCCCAACAGATGAAGAGTTTCTTTTCGAACAATACGAGCGAGCAACAACAGCACTAGCTAATTCTAAGACATGTGTTGAAATAAGTACAGCTGGGTTACGGAAGCAAGTAGGACAACTTTACCCAGACCCAAGGCTTTTACAACTTTGTTATAATAAAGGTATACCTATTGTATTGTCATCAGATGCACATGTACCAGAAGATGTGGGCAGAGACTTTGATAAAGCCGTAGACTTAGCCCGTAGTGTAGGATATACGTCTATTATGACGTTCCAAAAAGGAGAACGTAAAGAAGTGCCTTTAGGATAAAATAAGAGAGGCCATTTTAATATGGCCTCTTTGTTTTGACTTTTTAAATAGGTTGTTATGTTAAATCAATTTTATTAACGTATAGGATATGCTCACTAGAAACCAGTTCTCTTAATACGGACTCGGTGAGTGGTTTGTCAATCGAGAGCATCATTAGCGCTTTTCCGCCTTCTTCTTTACGTCCAACCTGCATTGATCCAATATTGATCTCATGTTTTCCAAGTAGCTGCCCAACTAAACCAATCATCCCCGGTTTATCAATATGTTCAATATAAATTAAATGCCCAGATGGAGTGAAATCGACTTTGAATTCATTGATCCTAATAATTCGAGGGCCATACTCTTTAACGTACGTTCCTTTTAAATTAAACGTCCGATCCTCACCGATCACTGATGCAGAGATTACATTTGAGTAGCCTGAGGAACTATTGATATGCTTCTCACCAAATGTAATTCCACGTTCTTTAGCAATAATTGAAGCATTAACATCGTTGACTGGTGCATCCACACGAGGCTGGAGGAAACCTGCGAGTAAACTTCTTGTAGTAATAGATGTTTCTAGTGTTGTAACCTCACCACCATAGTTAACCTCTATTTCGTTTACTGGTGTTCTCATACATTGGGATAGAATAGATCCCATTGACTTAGCTAACTCATAGTAAGGTTGTATTTTTTTGTATACTTCTTTTGAAATGGTTGGCAGGTTTATTGAATTGAGAACAGGTTTCCCTTCAAAGTAGTTCAAAACCTCTTCAGATACTTGAGAGGCTACATTTAATTGAGCTTCAATAGTTGAAGCTGCAATATGTGGTGTAGCAATTACTTGCTCAAAATCTAACAAACGTGTATTTGTAGCTGGTTCTTCTTCAAATACGTCAAGTGCTGCCCCTGCTACATGACCATTTTGTAAGTAATAAATGAGAGCTTCCTCGTCAATAATTCCCCCACGTGCGCAATTAATTAAAAAGACTCCCTTTTTCGTTTTCGCAATCGTATCGAAATTTAAGAGACCTTTTGTTTCGTTTGTTAATGGTGTATGCACAGTAATAATGTCAGCCTGAGCTAGAACATCGTCTAGTGAAGAAACGGTCACTCCAAATTTTTCTGCCCTCTCTTTTGTTAAAAATGGATCAAAAACATAAATTGACATTTGAAATGCTTTTGCTCGTTTGGCAATTTCTGATCCAATTCTCCCAAAACCAACAATCCCTAAGCTTTTACCAAATAATTCAGTTCCTTGGAATTTCTTTCGGGTCCACTCACCATTTTTCGTAGACGTATTTGCTTGTGGGATTTTTCTTAATAATGCGGCGATCATTGCAAATGAGTGTTCTGCTGTTGAGATGGTATTTCCGTCAGGTGCGTTAACTACAATTATTCCTTTTTTTGTAGCTGCTTGAATGTCTACATTGTCTACACCGACACCTGCGCGAGCAATAATTTTAACATTGGGCATTTTGTCTAATAGCTCTGTAGTCACCTTTGTAGCACTTCGGATTAATAGTGCATCAACTTGATCTAACTGGTTTTGAGCTTCCTCTATTGTCTTTTGTAGACAAATAATTTTGTCGCTTTCTAGTAGCGGAAGTAGCCCTTCTTTACTCATTGAGTCAGAAACCAAAACCGTAAAAACTTTTTCTGTTTGACTTAGTGCTTGAACCACAAACTCCACTCTCCTTATCATTTTTTATTTTTCAATTTAAAGTATTAAAGTGATTAAGTAAAAAAAATCATGTCATGTGAGTTAAATAAAGCTCTAAATCTCTCATAAAAGCAGGGCAATTTGCATAAGGATTTTTAAGGTGAAACTAAACGATCTTAGGAACTACATCTATGAGCTCTTCTTTATATTGGAATTTCTTAAAAAGATTTAATTGTTTGATAATTTACCATACTAATGGAACCGTGTCAATTAGCCAGGTGGAATAATGGCTTTTAACTAGGATAGGAGGGATGTTGTTGCGTAAATACGTTGTAAAAGAGGGTGACACAATTCACAAGGTTGCCCATCAATTCCAAGTAAGAGTCATTGACTTATTACTAAGTAATCACCAGTTAGAGAACGCTAGTCAGTACATTTACCCAAACGAACAGATGATCATTCCAGAAACTAAAAATGCCGTTAATAAAAAAGTGTCTCCTTACGAATGTAAAATGGAATATGGACCAAGCGATCTTGAAGAGGATGTGAAATTTTTACGAAAGTATTATCCTTCCCTAGTTTCAATCCAAAAAATTGGTAATTCAGTAATGGGAAAGCCGATCTATGCATTTGTAGTAGGTAGCGGAAAAAAAGAAGTATTCTACTCTGGTGGTTGGCATGCTAACGAATGGCTAACTTCAAAATTTTTAATGACGTTTTTAAAAGAGTTATTGCAGTACTCTCAAGCTGGCCTGCCGTTTTTTCAGTATCAGGTGAGCAAAATTTTAGAACAAGTAAAACTTTTTATCGTACCAATGGTTAATCCAGATGGAATTGAACTTGTCCAACAGGGAATATACGAAGAACACCCACATTTTTACTCAGTCTTAAATATCAATAAGTACTCAAGGAGATTTGAGCACTGGTCTAGCAATATTAGAGGTGTTGATTTAAATCATCAGTGGCCTGCAGGCTGGGATGTGGAGGCCAAGGAGAGCCCACAAGTGCCTTGGCCAAGACATTACAGTGGTCGAGCACCCTTGACAGAGCCAGAGGTCAAAGCAGTATATCATCTAACTAAGAAAAATAACTTTTCCTATGTATTAGCATTTCATTCCCAGGGGCAAGTTATTTATTGGGGATATAAAAGCTTAGAGCCCGTGGAAAGTAAAGCAATGGTAGAACGCCTTTCTCTAGTCAGCTCTTATGAACCTATCCAAACTGCAGATAGTGATGGTGGGTATAAAGATTGGTTTATACAAGAGACAGGTAGACCAGGGTTTACGATTGAAGTGGGAGTTGGAACAAATCCATTACCTTTTTCTGCTTATCCTGAAATATGGGCAAACAATAGCTTACTTGCACTAGAGGGGTTACTATTATAATTTCTTAAAAGACTGGCCTATAAAGATAATTTTACCAGTAACCTCTTCTTCTAGAAGAGGTTACTGGTTGGAATTATTTATGGGTCAGCTTTTTTTGCGTAACAAATCTTTTGAAATGTTAATTATATTTGAAACTTCGTAAGATTATCGGTACAATTCAAGTTAGTGATATGGTCGTCAGAGGACCATGAATTCAGATGAGTGTTTATTTGTAAGCGTTTTAGTAGTTTAAATGTGTAGGAGGAAATGGGAATTGATAAAACAAATTAAGCCCAAGAAGATATATGAGATTGTCGCTGAACAATTACAGGATTTAATTGTGAGTGGAAAGGTTAAACCAGGTGATCGTCTTTCTTCTGTTCAACAGTTAGCTGAGGATTTCAATGTCGGTCGATCAGCGATTAGAGAGGCGCTGAGTGCTTTAAAAGCAATGGGCTACATTGAAATTCGCCAAGGCGAAGGAACTTTTGTAAAAAAAGTGGATTTTGATGTTGCTAATCAGATGATTCCACCAGTACTAGAAAAAGAAGATTTACGCCAATTGTTTGAAATACGAAGGTTTAACGAAACAGGTGCAGCATCATTAGCTGCGGAAAATCGTACATCTGAAGATTTACATGAAATGGAGCATTGGTTAAGTGAGATGGAAAAAGCGGAAGGCGATGGAGATTTGGGAGAAAAAGCTGATATGAATTTTCACATGGCTATCGTCAAAGCCTCCAAAAATGAAATGTTATATCGTCTCATGATTACAATCTCAGAAACGATGCAAGAATCAATGAAAGAAGCTAGGCAGTTGTTTCTGTTTTCAAACGAAAAGAAAATGAGGCAACTATATACTGAGCATTATGAAATATTTTTAGCTATAAAACAAAAAGACTCAAGACTCGCTTACAATAAAATGTTAGAGCATATTGTTGGTGTCGAAGTAGAACTTTTTAGGTGAAATCCACACCGATAAGAAAAAGACGAGGTGAACCATGAAAAATTGGGAAGCGTTACTAAAAAAAAATGAATTTTTTATTGGTCTAACATCGGAAGAAATTAGACCATTACTCGATCAAGCCGTTGAAAAGAACTTTGACGATAAAGATGTGTTATTTTCAGAAGGTGATGACCGTAATTTTTTGTTTGTTCTAGGCAAAGGAACCGTACTTATAAGTAAATTAAGCGAAGATGGTGAAGAGTCGCTTATAAATATCTTAACAAGCGGTGAGATTTTCCCTCACACAGGATTTTTTGACGATCGACCTTATCCAGGAACTGCGACAGCTAAAAAGCAAGCTGAGGTATTACTTATTCCGATAGCTTCATTTGAGCGATTTGTAGAGACTCATCCACACTTATCGTTTAGGATAATTAAAGAAATGAGTAAAAAAATCTACACTCTACAAAAGAAGTTAAACGAAATGCTATCAATGAATGTTGAAGAACGCTTACTTTCGACGTTAAGACAAATGAATGATTTGTCTGAAACGGAGTTAATTCATTTAACTCACCAAGAATTAGGAAATATTGTCGGTGCATCAAGGGAGACAGTTACCCGTCAATTAAAAAAACTAGAACAACAAGGAAGAGTGAAAATAAGAAAAGACCGAATTTTATTGGTTGACGATTTGTAGAAATATTTACATAAGAAAAGCTTCCACAAATGTGGAAGCTTTCATTATGAGTTATTCGAATTTTAAAGCGTCGCCATCAAATGACTCATCAGCAATTTTGATTGAGTCTGTAGGACATCCTTCAAGAGCATCTTGCATATCATCATATAATTCTTCAGGAACTTCCTTTGTTCCTTGGTTATCATCAATAATTACAAATGCAATTCCATCATCATCATAATCATAAAGATCTGGAGCAGCTGCTCCACATGCTCCACATGCGATACAAGTATCTTTGTCTACAATCGTGTATTTTGCCATTACAAAAACCTCCCAAATTTTTGTGAAATATTAAATCCCTTCCCAAAATGCATATGTAAATTTGGTGAAAAGGTTCAACATTTTGATTAAGGAATTAATCTTCCTAAACATATTGTATAAATAAATTGTACACATTTCAATAGTTAAATCTAATGAGAATGCTTATCATATAAGGGTTTGCCAAGTTACCAAAGTTTTTATCTGCTATTATACAAACTTAATTATATAATAAAATTATAAGCTTTCATAATTTGGAGCTCTAATCTCGACAATTAACAATCCATGAAGGGTATGAATTATTATGGAGTTTCTTCAGGTTATATTTCTTTTAATGTTAAAAAACTTTGATGGCAGTAGAACAATCTT
Organism: Anaerobacillus alkaliphilus; assembly: GCF_004116265.1. NCBI lineage: Bacteria > Bacillati > Bacillota > Bacilli > Caryophanales > Bacillaceae > Anaerobacillus > Anaerobacillus alkaliphilus. The sequence goes on from NZ_QOUX01000001.1 coordinate 85,191, forward strand.
TGGAGCCTACCATATCTTAAACGGTAAAAAAACAGCTCAAACCATTCAAGACTGCCGTTTATTTCAACTAACACATTTCTTTGGTGTGTATAAAGAGTTGGATAGAGATGTAGTCTTGGAGGCAATGAAACAACTAGTTGAAAAGAAGTTTATTAGACCGTGTGGTGAAAATCGGTTTCTTATAACACGTGAAGGTGAGGCTTACCTAGAAGAGAAATTAGAGGATCAACCAATTTCACCTCATCTAAATGGATTTCTATATAAAGACGTTGATGAGATCTTTTGGACAAGATTAGTTTTACTAAGTCAATGTTTATCTCACCTAAAGGTAGAAAAAATGCACTTTATCCCAGTCATTAAGGATACGAGAATACAGCTCTGGGTAAAGGACAAGCTACGGAATGGTAATTTCAATGTTGAGGAACTTGCTTCTAATCTTTATCTAGAGCTAAAAACGCTATTACAGTATTTTACTAATGAAGAGGCAACAATATTTGTTTTACGTTTAAGTGGAGTACATCGCGTTGGGTTAACGATTGATCAAATCGCTAGAGAGCTGCAATTGGAGCGCGCATACGTAAAAATTATTTTCAAGGGTGTCATTCATGGCATTCTAGACATTGTAAATAAAGATATCGAATTGTACCCGATATTATCTGGGATTTTTGAAAGAGTTGGAGATATAAATGTTTTAACTGAAACAACGCAAAAGACATATAAACTCTTACAAAAAGGACTAAGCTTAGAAGAGATAAGTTCAGTAAGAATGCTAAAACAAAGCACGGTTGAAGATCATGTGGTAGAAGTAGCGTTAAATGTGAAAGATTTTCCGATAGATCGCTTTGTATCTCCAGGTAAACAAGAGGCAATTCTGGAAATTGTTAAAAGATTAGGCACAAAGAGACTAAAGGAAATTAAAAAAGAGTGTAATGAAGCGACATCATATTTTGATATTCGCTTAACGATAGCGAAAAGTGAGGTGTGATTTTGAATTTAGATAAAGCACTACTTGATATATTTCATCTGAAGACTTTTCGTCCAGGACAAAGAGAGATTATTGAAGATCTAGTTAATGGCCAGGATGTTCTTGCTATGCTTCCAACAGGAGCAGGCAAATCATTATGTTATCAATTACCTGCATATATCCTTAATGGTGTTGCGATAGTCATATCTCCGTTACTTTCACTGATGGAAGATCAAGTGCAGCAGTTGAAAAGTAATGGGTTTAGGAATGTTGTTGCGCTAAATAGTTTCTTAGGTCATAACGAAAGGGAAATAGCCCTTAATCAGCTTCATAAACAGAAGATTATTTATGTTTCTCCAGAAATTCTACAATCTCGATTTTTACTAAATAAGCTAAAGAAGTTAACGATTTCTCTTTTTATCGTGGACGAAGCGCACTGTATTTCACAGTGGGGTCATGAGTTTCGAACAGATTACTTAAAGCTAGCTGAAGTTAGAGCAGAACTTGGAAATCCACCATGCTTAGCAATTACAGCAACAGCTACTAAGGAAGTTCAAGAAGATATTATTGAAAAATTAGCCTTAAAAAATTACCAAACACATATTTATAGCATTGATCGTCCGAATATTGCTATGGTTGTTTCGAAAGTCTCAAACAATCTCCCAGAAAAACTTGAAGAGCTTGTCACACTAGTGCGAAACTTACAAGGTCCAGGTATCATTTATGTTTCTACTAGAAAATGGGCAGAAGATATATCGACCATCTTGCTAAACAAAGGGATAAAGCGTGTAGCACCTTACCATGGGGGAATGAGTAATGAAGACAGGTTATTAATTCAACAGCAGTTTATTAATGATGAACTGCAGTTGATTTGCTGTACAAGCGCGTTTGGAATGGGCGTGAATAAACCGAATATCCGTTTTGTTATCCATTTTCACTATCCTACTCAACTTGAATCTTACTTGCAGGAAATTGGCCGAGCGGGCCGAGACGGCCAGAACAGTATTGCAATTACGCTTTATGGTGACGACGAACGATCAATCCAATTGTCTCTACTTACTCGAGAATTCCCAAGTGAAGCAAAACTTTTTCAGGTGCTTCAATATTTACGAAGCACGATGCCTCATGGGCGAATTGATGAAACAAGGTTAATTAGTGAAACAGGAATAACTGAAATCATGTGGAGGTTCATACGGTTTCATTTGGAAGAACAAGGTGTTATAGTTAATCTTACTTGTATTCCAATAGAGAAAGACCCTTATGAAATTGTTAAATTGATAAGCGAAAAGGTGACAAAAAGGATTAGGTACAAACATGATAAACTAACATTGTTTAAGAATTGGCTCAGTGTAAATAAACAGTGCCGTCGAAAATTAGTACTCGAGCAATTCGATGAGCAACAAACCAGTAGGCCAGACAACTGTTGCGATGTATGTGGAATAAATCTAGAAAATTATTTTGAAAAGGAAGAAGTTCTTCACCCATATCAACCACAAGATTGGCAAGATGAGTTAAGAAAATTATTTCACGAGTAGAAAAGGTTGGTTAACATGAAACAAAGTGAATTAATAAAGAAAATGACTGACAAAGAAATACTAGTCAATTTATATATTACCCAACTTTTTATGGTACTTCTTGCCTTTATTCTAGCTTGGTTTATGTTTGAGAGTTGGAGTGATTTATTTCAGCTTTTTAAGTGGGATCCTTTTTCAATTTTCATTCTGGGTGGTGGTTCTGCACTTATTATCATTTTATTTGAACTCATCTTAGAGAAAGTGTTACCCAAGGGAATGCTAGATGATGGAGGAATAAATGAAAGAGTTTTTCAAAACAGAAGTGTTGCTCACATCTTCTTATTATCCATTTTTATAGCTTTTTCAGAGGAACTCTTATTTAGAGGTGTGTTACAAACTCATTTCGGTATTATTTCTGCAAGCGTACTTTTTGCTATCATACATGTTCGTTATTTAAATAAGATCGTACTTTTTACAATAACAGTTGGTCTAAGTTTTTATTTAGGCTGGCTTTATATGATTACTGAAAATTTATTGGTCCCAATATTTACACATTTTACGATCGATTTTGTGTTAGGTTGTATTTTAAGCTGTCGAAAAAAAGAAAATCGAGTATAATTGTCCTATAAAACTATGGACTAGTTTGTTAGTTGAGGTGAATACAAACATGACGTCAGACTTTAAAGAAGATCAAGCTGAGCAACTAAGAAAACACTTTGGTGATATCGATGTTAGTGATGAGGTAGAAGAGAAAGAAGTTGACGTTCTAAGTCTGCCATCAAGAAAGGAAAAGTACAAGCAAATAAAACAATCTAAAAGAAAAAAAACAGTTACTAAAGAAGTGGAAAAAAAAGAAAAACGAAAGAGACGAGGAGTTAAATTTCCACTTGTACAAGTTTTATTATTTTTGTTCCTGTTGCTTGTTATATTAGTGATTAGCTATCCCAGATGGATTGATCGGTTAAACTTATAAATGTGGTTTAGAACTAACTAAGAAATTAGTTAGTTCTTTAATTTGATTTTTATTTTGAATTTTCTAAATATACTATTTACTTTAACGCGAATGTGTAGTAAAGTAGTAAATGTAAATGACCTCTTATTTTTCTCTCTTTATTGAAAGCTATTAGATAGCTTTCTCTTTTTTTTGTGTATTTTCACATATTTTTACAAAAAATGTAACATAGGTTTAATACTAAATTAATTGAAAATTTTAACTATTTACATTATAATCATAACTAAGAAAGCGTTTTCTATATGAGTTTTGAATTGAAACTTTATATAAATCGATAAAGGGAGTGATCAGTATGACTTTAACGAAGCTTAGGAATAAGACGGTAACTACTGATGATGATCTTGGACATAATCAACGGATAGGTATGCCAATTGAAGTATTTTGCTTAGAGAGAAAACAAACCATTGCCTTTGGTAAAATACAATCATTTACAAATGGTAAAGTTTGTATAAATGGCAATCATTACTGTCGAGACCAGTACGTACTGTTTGGTTTTCCAGCACAATGACCATAAATAAGAAGGATGAGGCCGACAATCTTCGGCCCCATCCTTCTTATTTGTGGAATAGATTTATATCTTGCTTATCCTTTAAATATTTAAACACTTTGTAGCGCTCTTTTAACTCATCTTTTGTCTTCCAGTAATCCATACTTCTATCTAGAATGTCATCTCTGATTTTATCTACATCCTTTTCTGCCTTGTCGAACTTCTTCTTGAAATAAAACATTGAATAAAGAAGAAATGCAAGAGTTGCCATTAAGAAAAGGAGGAGGCTATCGTTGAGAATAAAATTTAATGCAGATGTACCAAGTCCACCATTTATTTTCATTTTGTAGTAGAAATAACTTGCAAACAATAAGATAGTAATGATAGTTGTAACACCGATAATATTAAGATTCCTTTGCATTTTGTTTTCTTTTTCTTTTTTCTTCATCAAAAATAATAATGTGGTCTTTGAATGATCAGAGATATTAACTTGTTTTAAAAACTCTTCGAAGTCTTTCATACTGTCACCTCGTTTCTTCCTTTTCTACCATATTTATTTTTCCATTAAAGAAATAGTACAAGTTCTAAGTAATTTTCAAATTTATAATAAAACGAATTCTGAATACATTCACTTTTCAGACTTTATGTAAGTGAATAGTTCTTGTTGAAAGCGTTTTCAAACGTTGTATAATAAAGGTAGTAAGAAAAATTGAGAAACTATGGAAGGGGGGAGAAGGTGGAACACTCAAAAAGAATAAAAATTATCACAGGGCATTTTGGTAGTGGAAAAACAGAAATTGCAATTAACATATCAATAAAAGAGGCAATATATTACAAGAAAGTGGCATTAAATGACCTAGATGTCATCAACCCCTATTTTAGATCGAGAGATGTTGGGGAGCATCTCACTAAATTAGGTGTGGAACTAATTGCTCCAAAAGGAATATTAGCTACTGCTGATTTGCCTATTGTTTCTCCAGATGTTTACCGCGTGCTACAGGATTCTTCGTACCGAGTCATTATTGATGTTGGCGGCGACAAAGATGGGGCAACAGCTTTGGGACAATATTTTCATAAATTAAAAGATGAAGATTATGAATTACTTTTTGTCATAAATGCTAATAGGCCGTATGTAAGCACTGTCAAGGGAATTGTCTCTACCATTCATGAAATAGAGAAAGTTTCAAGACTTTCGGTAACAGGGTTAATTAATAACACAAATCTTGGCTGTAAGGAAACAACAGTTGATACTTTGCTTCAAGGAATCATGATTTCCAAAGAGGTTAGTGAAACATTAGGTATTCCATTTTTATATACAACTTTGTCAGACAAGGTAATTGGAACGAAAGAGATTGAAGAGTTACCTAATCTACATTATATTAAACGATTTATGAAACTTCCCTGGGAGAATTAGAGGAGGAGAGCAACTTGGAAAAGAGAGTCATTTTTAATGAGGATGTTTGTAAAGGTTGTGGTTTATGTGTTAACGTCTGCCCAACTAGTATTATTAAAATCTCAGAAACAATTAATATAAAAGGCTATCATCCGGCATACGTTGACCAACAGGAAGCTTGTAGTAGCTGTGCAGCTTGTGGTCGCATTTGTCCCGACGGAGTTATTACAGTTTATCGACCAACAGAGAGAAAAACGGCGTCATAAAAAGACAAAGTCGGGAATGAACTTTAGAGGGGAGATTTTTCAATGGCAAAAGTACTAATGAAGGGGAACGAGGTAATCGCTGAAGCAGCTATTCAATCAGGCTGTAAATATTTTTTTGGCTATCCAATTACGCCGCAAAGTGAACTTGTGGCGTATATGGCTAAAAGATTACCTGAAGTAGATGGCTTATTTTTGCAGGCAGAAAGTGAAATTGCGGCAATAAATATGGTTTATGGGGCGGCATCGGCGGGTGTTAGAGTGATGACATCGTCTTCAAGCCCTGGTTTTAGTTTAAAGCAAGAGGGAATTTCCTTTCTAGCAGGAGCTGAACTTCCAGCAGTTTTGGTGAACATTGCTAGAGGAGGACCGGGACTTGGAAATATCCAGCCCGCACAATCAGACTACTTCCAAGTAACAAAAGGAGGAGGTCATGGTGATTATTATACTCCAGTTCTTGCTCCGAGTACGTTACAGGAGGTTGTCGAGCTAACCCAGGTTGCTTTTTATTTAGCTGACAAATATCGAACTCCAGTTATTTTGCTTGGGGATGGGATGCTAGGACAAATGATGGAACCTGTTGAATTTGCCTCCATTGATTTTACGGAAGCATTCCCAAAAAAAGACTGGGCTACCACTGGTACGAGAGGGGATGGACCCCCACGAGTTATTTCTTCTTTAGAATTGAACGATGTGAATTTAGAGAACCACAATAAAAAGTTGCAAGCTAAGTATAGTGAAATAAAGTGTCAGGAAGTTCGTGTTGATAGCTACCTAGCTGATGATGCTGATTATTTTGTGGTTGCATACGGAACAGTGTCGAGGATTGCCAAGAATGCCATCGATGCCGCTAGGCAAAAGGGGATCAAAATTGGAATGATTAGACCTATTACTCTATGGCCATTTCCTGAGCAAGCCTTCATTGAACGTAAAGATAAAGCAAAAGGTTATCTAGTTGTTGAGATGAGCGCAGGACAAATGGTTGAAGATGTTCGACTTGCAGTCAATGGGACGGCACCTGTTACGTTTTTTGGTCGAACAGGTGGAGTTATCCCGAGTCATCTGGAAATCTATGACGCAATTATGAACGTAGCTGGAGGTGAGCTAGTATGAAGCTTGTCTTTCAAAGAACAGTAGGTTTACAAGAGAAAGAAACACACTATTGTCCTGGGTGTACTCATGGGATTATCCATCGCTTAGTTGGTGAAGCTCTTGAGGAACTAGACATTTTAGAAGACACAGTTGGAGTGGCTTCCGTCGGGTGTTCCGTTTTGTCCTACGAGTACTTCAATTGTGATATGACTCAAGCTGCTCACGGAAGAGCTCCAGCTGTCGCAACAGGAATAAAGCGAGTTCTTCCAAATAACCGCATTGTTTTTACGTACCAGGGAGATGGAGATTTAGCTTCGATTGGGATGGCAGAGATTATTCATGCTGCAGCGAGAGGAGAACACATTACCGTGATCTTTGTCAATAATGCAACATATGGAATGACTGGTGGTCAGATGGCACCGACAACTCTTATTGGACAAAAAACAGCAACAACGCCGCTAGGAAGAAACGAACAAACTCAGGGAGCGCCTATTAGAGTTTCAGAGATGCTAGCTACCCTTGATAGCGTTGCCTATATTGAAAGAGTTTCTACTCATAACATTGCCAATATTTTAAAGGCAAAGAAAGCAATAAAAAAGGCATTTCGTTATCAAAAAGAACAGGTAGGCTTTAGTTTTGTCGAAGTACTATCTACATGCCCGACAAACTGGGGATTGGATCCAGAGGAATCATTACAGTGGGTTGAGGACAATATGGTCCCTTATTATCCTCTTGGAGTAAAAAAAGATCGGGGAGTGACGACCAATGTTACATGAAATCATTATCGCTGGCTTTGGTGGGCAAGGGGTTATGTCTATGGGGCAACTACTAGCATATGCAGGCATGATTGAAGAAAAGCATGTGTCATGGCTCCCTTCTTATGGGCCAGAACAACGAGGTGGAACAGCCAATGTATCAGTGGTAATTAGTGATCAACCTGTAGGGTCACCGGTTATTCAATTTCCTACAGTTGCAATTGTCTTAAACAATCCTTCTTTTCAAAAATTTGAACCAAAAGTTAAATCAGGTGGTTTACTAATCGTTAATAAGTCCTTAATAGAATTGAAAAGTGAGAGGGAAGATATTACAATTATCGAAGTTCCTGCAACTGAGCTGGCTGGCCAAATTGGAACTACAAGAGTTGCGAACTCTGTAATATTAGGGGCTTTTTTAGAGTATTCTAAAGCTGTAACACAAGACGCTGTAATAGAGTCCTTGAAGAAAGTTTTGACGAAAAGAAAACATCACTTAATTCCGGCGAATGAACAAGCATTATCCCAAGGCGCTCTATTAGTGAAGAAAAGTAATTTAAAAAGGACTAGTTAGTCGATCGTACGTTTAGACAGGATGACTTACTGATGTATGTCATCCTCCTTTTTTTTCGAATGGTACAACGGCAAACTTTAAACTTTACCCAAGTTTCGATAAAATAAAGGCAGTTGCAAAAAAAATTCTTATTAGGGGGCGTAACAATGAATGAGGTTAAAACAGATATAGAAATTGCTCAAGAATGTATCATGAAACCAATTTCAGAAATTATAGATCAATTAAGCTTAGATAAAGATGACTGGGAACCATATGGCAAATATAAAGCGAAAATATCTTTAGATGTTCTAGAGAGATTACATACTAAGGAAGATGGCAAAGTTATTTTAGTTACGGCAATTAGCCCTACACCTGCTGGAGAAGGAAAATCAACCGTGACGGTAGGACTAGGTCAGGGATTAACAAAAATTGGAAAAAATGCAATGATTGCTCTTAGAGAACCTTCACTAGGACCTAGCATGGGGATTAAAGGTGGAGCAGCTGGTGGTGGCTACTCTCAAGTTGTTCCAATGGAAGATATAAATCTTCATTTCACTGGTGACTTTCATGCGATAACAACAGCACACAATGCTTTAGCTGCCTTATTAGACAATCATATCCATCAAGGCAATACGTTGAATATTGATGTTCGACGAGTTGTTTGGAAACGGGTTGTTGATTTAAATGATCGTGCGCTCAGACAAGTGGTCATCGGTTTAGGTGGGCCTGTTCAGGGGGTACCTAGGGAAACTGGATTTGACATAACCGTCGCCTCTGAAATTATGGCAATCCTTTGTCTGGCAAATAATCTACAAGATCTGAAAGCACGACTTTCAAAAGTAGTTGTTGCATATAACTTTGCTCAACAGCCCGTAACCGTGAAAGATTTGGGTGTTGAAGGCGCACTGACTCTTCTATTAAAAGATGCAATAAAGCCAAACTTAGTTCAAACATTAGAAGGTACACCTGCATTAATTCATGGCGGACCTTTTGCTAACATTGCCCATGGTTGTAACAGTGTCATTGCTACGAAGATGGCTGCTAAGCTTGCAGATTATGTCGTGACAGAGGCAGGCTTTGGTGCCGACCTAGGGGCTGAAAAATTTCTTAATATTAAAGCTAGATATGCAAAACTAAAACCAAGTCTTGTAGTAGTAGTAGCGACAGTAAGAGCGTTAAAGATGCATGGTGGAGTTCCAAAAGTTGAATTGAAACAAGAGAATGGAGAGGCGCTTAAGCTTGGGATTGATAACTTGTTAAAGCATATTGAGACTATACGAGCGTTTGGTCTCCCTCTCGTTGTAGCTATAAATAAGTTTATTACAGATACAGAAGAGGAAATCAAAATCTTGCAAAACCTTTGTAAGGAGCATGGAGTAGAGGCTGTTCTGACCGAAGTCTGGGCTAAAGGTGGGGAAGGAGCATCGGAACTAGCTCAAAGGTGTGTTTCATTAATTGACGTTGAGGAAAACCGCTTCGAGCATCTATATCCGTTAGATGCTTCGATCCAGGAAAAGATTGAAACAATAGCTAGAAAAGTTTATGGAGCTAGTGGTGTAGAATTTACTTCAAAAGTAAAAAGACAAATCGCTTCATTTGAGAAAGAAGGTTGGGGAGAGTTGCCAATTTGTATGGCAAAAACTCAATATTCGCTGTCGGATGATCCTACTCGCTTAGGTAGGCCCAAAGACTTTACGATTACTGTCAGGGAATTAAGACCTTCAGTTGGAGCAGGCTTTATTGTCGCGCTAACAGGAGATGTGATGACAATGCCCGGTCTTCCGAAACAACCGGCGGCATTACGCATGGATGTATCAGAGGACGGTAAGGCAATAGGATTATTTTAGAGAATGAAAAGAACTAAACCGATTGGTTTAGTTCTTTTATTTTATTGGAAAAATAAAATTTTAGTCAGTATTCTCTTCAACATAGGCAATAAGCGCAACATGCTTCCCAAGTTGCTCCTCTATTTTCTTTTCTAGATGAGTAATTTCTTCCATAACTTCTTTGTTGCTTCGAATATCTTCAATTTGGTACTCCTTCATTTTTTTTCCTCCTTTTATAAATGTGTTGCTATTAGGTATTATTTATCCCTTCATCAGTAGTAATTATTAGGCTCATTTTCGTTCTAATAAGGATAATGATTTTCTTAACTTCTGAATAGAATTAGTAGCAGTCTGTTTACTTAATTTTCTTAGTAGGGAGTGCCTCAAATGAAAAAACGTGTATTATTACTTCTAATTGGGTTTTGGTGTTTAAAAATGTCGATGAATATGTTTCCTACACTTGATGTATTAACTAATGAGAATTTTATACAGAAACTGGTCTTTGAGCCATTTAAATTGCTAGGTGCATTGCTCTTATTTATCTTTGGTTTTTTAGCAATTGCAAGGGTTATTAAACGAATTTGTGAACAGATTTATAAAGGAAACAAGAGTAATGAGGAGTTGCTTTGGATAGGGTTCATACTTGTGATTTTTGTGTTTTTAGGATTCCAAAGCTTCTGGTTGACCGTCCTCGCCATAGGCTTTTCTCTCTTTTATGGTATAATGGATGCTAACATTAGACGGAGAAGTCGGCACTACAATAATTAAATAGAGGAGGGGTAATGTGGAAGTCATATTTACAATAGTTGTAATCATTCCCTTATTAGTATTAGTATATATGTGGCTTGAGGCACGAAAAAATAAAATTACGTATACAGAACTAGCTTTTTCTAGTTACCCCAAGAATGAACCTAATATGAAGCTTTTTTTTATTTCTGATGTCCATCATCGGAAAATTAGTGAGAAAATCATAAGTGAAATTAAAGGAAATGTAGATCTGATTGTTATTGGTGGTGATTTAGCTGAAAAGGGAGTGCCACTATCAAAAATTGAAGAAAACCTTAAAGCCCTGACAGCTATTGCACCTACTTACTTTGTATGGGGAAATAATGATTATGAGATAGATCATTTAAAACTAGAAACAATGTTGAAGAACGAAGGTGTTGTTCAGCTAGTTAATAGTTCTAAAATGATCAGTAATGTTCTTTCACCTATATATTTAATAGGTGTAGATGATTATGGACATCATTTCGATAATCTTGAAGAAGCATTAAAAAATTGTAACGGTGGATTTCAAATATTAATAAGTCATAATCCAGATATTAAGAAGAAAATTAGGGAAAATCATCAGATTAGTCTAATTTTAAGTGGCCACACACACGGTGGGCAAATTAGACTATTTGGATGGGGAATTACAGAGAAAGCGGGTTTTACCAAATTAAAAAAGGATTTGTATATGTTGGTTAGTAACGGTTATGGCACTACTAGGCTCCATCTTAGAATGGGTGCTCCTGCAGAAGCTCATGTCATTACACTGAGATCTATTTAACAAACGTTGTACAAATTTTACACAAGAGCATGTTTATGTTTATACTAAGATTAGTAAAAAGAACATGCTGGAAAGAGAATTCTAGTGTCCTAATGCAACAACAATGACTGATGTTGTGCAAATAAATATATAGGAGCTAATGTTTATGGCGAATGATAAAGCAAAATATAATATAAAAGCAATATCGAATATATTAGGAATTCAACCTGGAACCCTTAGAGCTTGGGAACGTCGATATAATATAGTCGAGCCAATCCGGAACGACTCGGGTCATCGGTTGTATTCGGACGAACATGTAGCCATTTTACGTTGGTTGTTAGATAAGGTAAATAAAGGCTTTACGATAGGACAAGCTGTTGGTCTCTTGGAAAAAGGCAGTGTTAATTTAGAAACACAAAATGAACCACAGCATACCAATAGATTAGAAACATTTGCAAGAGAGTTAAAAGAAAGTTTATTAAGCTTCCAAGAACTAAGAGCAAATCATATTTTAGATGAGGCTTTTAGTTTATTTAGTGTGGAAAAGGTTGTTCTTGAAATAATTAGTCCTGTACTTATAGAAATAGGAGAAGCTTGGGAAAATAATAAAATTACTGTTGCACATGAACATTATTCTTCGCAATATTTAAGAACAAGAATAGGATCAATTTTTAATAATTTACAAATAGATCCGCTTTTACCGAAAGTAGTTGCGGTTTGTGGTCCAAGTGAACGCCATGAGTTAGGATTACTAATTTTTACATTATACCTTCGAAGAAAAGGTTTTGAAGTTATCTACTTAGGAACAGGAGTACCTACAAAGGATCTGAAACTTGTAGTAGGGGAAACTTCAGCTAAATATTTATTTTTATCTTGTTCGATTAGTACGAATTTAAAGGAAACATTAACCGTAATTGATGAGATGAGTGAGTTTATGCCAGGATTACATATCGGTCTCGGTGGAAACGGAGTATACCACTTGTCGAAGCGACAAAATGAAGAGTACAAACAATTTCTTTTGGGGAATTCCAAGGATGAATGGGATGAATGGTTAAAAGTTAGGCTGTTCAAATCGTAACTCAAATCTTAAATTGAGTAAATTTAAATGAACCTCTTGACATCTTACTTCATATCTTAATATTACCTATAAAAACAATAATAGAAGATTTGGCAGTAGGTTCTCGTCGTTACCCCTGAAGTTAACAACGATCCTTTAGAAAAAACATTTTTTAACATATAATGGTATGCCGGATGTTGATTGATCTTGTGTAAGAAGGAGGCGAAAAATGACATGCGCCTAGAGAGGCTTAACTATGATAAAATAAAAATTTTTCTAACCTTTGATGATTTGAGCGAACGTGGTATTACGAAGGAAGAAATGTGGCAGGATATACCAAAAGTTCACCAACTTTTTCGTGATATGATGTTAGAGGCTAGTGACGAATTGGGTTTTGAGGCAGATGGGCCAATTGCTATAGAAGTATTTTCATTACCAGCACAGGGCATGGTGATCATCGTAACAAAATCAAAAAAAGATGATGAGACAGAAGAAGAGTTTGATGATGGTTATATAGAAATGCAAGTAACCTTAGATGAAAGCGAAGAAATTATTTATGAATTTTCATCAATAGAAGATGTGATCGAGCTTGCTCCTAGATTAATAAGCTTTGGTGTGACATCAGGTAGCTTACTTCATTTTGAAAACAATTATATCCTAACCTTTGATGAGAGAGATTTGTTTGGAATTGATATGGATGCGTTTATTGCCCTCTTATCAGAGTACGGAAACCCATCTACCATTACCATATTTCGATTAATTGAGTACGGTAATGAGATAATAGAGAAAAACGCTATAGAAAAGATTTATCATACATTTCATAACTAATAGAAAAAACCTCAGCTAGAGGTTTTTTTTCTGTTACCTCTGGTTTATCACCAAGCCCCACTCAGGTTGTTAATTAGAACATTGATTTTTAGGAGTACAATGTTATCATATAGTAGACTTATGATTAAGTTAAAAAAAGACACAAATTAGATATAGGCGAATATACTAATTTACATAATCTTTACTGGGAGTGATTATTGCGATGAAAATCTGTGTCCTTTATGGTGGTACATCTGCAGAGAGAGAAGTATCCTTATCAAGCGGAAAAGGAATTATAGAAGCTTTAAAGAAAAAAAACCATGAAGTTATTGGAATTGATTTTAAAGGCACGAAAGAGTGTCTACAGAAAATCATGAATTTAGATGTGGATATCTTTTTTATTGGATTACATGGACGTCTTGGTGAAGACGGAAGAGTGCAGGGGCTTTTGGACTTAGTAAACATACCCTATGTAGGTTCCAATGTTCTAGGTTCAGCTTTGGCAATGGATAAAGCGAGATCAAAAAAGATGTTTGCGTTAAAAGGTATTAGAGTGGCTTGTGAGAAGCTGGTTGAAAAGCATGCTTTTGTAGAGGAACAGTTTTCCCATGAGTTATCATATCCCGTAGTTGTTAAGCCAAATCATGAAGGTTCTACCATAGGTTTAACGATTGCTCAAAATGAAGAAGAGCTTTTAGGCGGCATTAAAGCGGCCTTTGCCCATGATGATGTTGTTCTATTAGAAGAATTTATCTCGGGTAGAGAAGTTACAGTAGCAGTAATGGGGAACAAAGGAGAGGTTAAAGCCTTACCAGTTGTCGAAATAGTTCCTAAGAATGCCTATTATGACTATGAATCAAAATATGCACCAGGGATGAGTGAACATATTGTACCAGCTAGAGTTAGTGAGGAAGTAACGAAATTATTACAGGAGCAAGCGGTATTAGCTCATGCTTCACTTGGCTGTGACATTTATTCTCGCGTTGATTTTATCGTTCCTTCAGATGGTACTGCGCCAGTGATATTAGAAGTTAATACTTTACCAGGAATGACACCTACTAGCCTTTATCCTGATGCAGCTAGAGAGATAGGGTTATCTTATGATGATATGATTGAGAAGTTAGTGCAGCTTTCTTTACAAAAGTAGGTAAGAGAGGGTAACTATCTACTTAGTAGGGTTACCCTTTTTTCTTGGATCAAATAATCCAGAAAAGTAAATAGAAAATGGATAAAAATATTTTTCGGAAATGTGAAAAGTTTAGTGGAAAAAATGGTTGCAATTCATTATAGTATACATGTAAGTGCTTTCATATATAAAAAACATAGATAGAGAAAATATTTAGAGGTGAAAATCATGGGAAGCGACACAAATCAAAGTCATGAGTCTACAGATGTATTAAAATCAACACAAACGATAATTAAATTAGCTCTTGATAAACTAGGTTATTCAGATGAAGTATATGAGCTGATGCGCGAACCTTTACGTCTATTAACTGTTAGGATTCCTGTCCGTATGGATGACGATTCGATTAAAATATTTACAGGTTATCGTGCCCAGCATAATGATGCAGTGGGACCAACAAAAGGTGGAGTACGTTTCCATCCGAACGTTTCTGAAAAAGAAGTGAAAGCTTTGTCGATTTGGATGAGTTTAAAAGCTGGTATCGTAGATTTACCTTATGGTGGAGGAAAAGGTGGAATTATTTGTGATCCACGAGAAATGTCATTTAGAGAATTAGAGCGTTTAAGTCGTGGATATGTACGAGCTATTAGCCAAATTGTCGGACCAACAAAGGATATTCCTGCTCCAGATGTCTTTACAAATTCCCAAATAATGGCCTGGATGATGGATGAATATAGTAGAATTAAAGAATTTGATTCACCAGGATTTATTACTGGTAAGCCGATTGTGTTAGGTGGCTCGCATGGTAGAGAAACTGCAACTGCAAAAGGTGTTACAATTTGTATTCGTGAGGCAGCTAAAAAGAAGGGTATCTCCCTTGAAGGAGCTCGTGTAGTTATCCAAGGGTTTGGAAATGCAGGAAGCTTCTTAGCAAAATTTATGCATGATGCCGGAGCAAAAGTAATTGGAATTTCAGATGCTTATGGTGCTCTGCATAATCCAGAAGGTTTAGATATTGAATACTTACTCGATCGTCGTGATAGCTTTGGTACGGTAACGAAATTGTTTAAGGATACAATTACAAATAAAGAACTTTTAGAATTAGACTGTGATATTTTGGTACCTGCAGCTATTGAAAATCAAATTACAGCAGAGAATGTACATAATATCAAAGCGAAAATTGTTGTAGAAGCTGCGAACGGGCCGACTACGATTGAAGCAACAAAAGTCTTAACAGAGCGTGGGATTCTTCTCGTACCAGATGTGTTAGCTAGTGCTGGTGGGGTTACTGTGTCTTATTTTGAATGGGTTCAAAATAATCAAGGATTTTATTGGTCAGAGGAAGAAATTGAAACAAAATTAGAAAAGGTCATGGTTACATCATTTGAAAATGTATGCCGTCTTTCTGAAACACGTAAGGTGGATATGCGTTTAGCAGCCTATATGGTCGGTGTACGTAAAATGGCAGAAGCTTCACGTTTCAGAGGTTGGATATAATATTTTTTGGAATAATAGGCGAGACTGCTGTTAATTGTAGTCTCGCTTTTGTATGGTTTTGTATGATACGTTTTACCTAATTTTCTCTGTTTGCTATAATTGATCATGGAAAAAAGCTCAAAACTTTTATAAAGAGGTTGTGCAGAATGAAAAAAGTTGTCTTATTAACTACTGGCGGAACAATTGCTAGTAAGCCGAATAAAGAAGGAAGACTTGTTGCAGGTGAACTAACTGGGAATGAACTAGCAAAAATTTGTGGGATCCCAAATGATATTGAAGTAGAAATTGTTTCAATTCTTCAAAAGCCTAGCATGCATATCACGATAGAGGATCTACTTGCATTGAAGGTGGAAATAGAAAATATCTACCAAAGTAATGATATTGATGGAATTGTTGTAACACACGGAACAGATACGTTAGAGGAAACAGCCTATTTCTTGGATTTGGTCATTAGTGATGAACGCCCTGTGGTGGTTACGGGCTCACAGCGGTCTCCTGATGAAATTGGTAGTGATTCTTATATAAACTTACGTCATGCGATCTACACTGCTTGTGACATACAGCTAAAAGGTGTCGGTACAGTTGTTGTCTTTAACGAGCGAATTTTCGCTGCTAAATATGTCAAAAAAGAGCATGCTTCAAATATTCAAGGGTTTAATGCTTTTGGATTTGGCTATTTAGGAATTATTGATAATGATAAAGTTTACTTATATCAGAGACCGACAAAACGAGAAGTCTACACGATAAACGATGGTAAGAAAGTGCCAACAGTAGATCTTATTAAATGCTATCTAAATGCTGATGACAAATTTATTAAAGCCTCTATTTCTGCAAATGTGAATGGAATTGTATTAGAAGGTACAGGTAGAGGTCAAGTTTCCCCATTAATGATGGATGCAATCATTGAAGCAATAAACAAAGGGATACATATTGTTATTACAACTGCTAGCGAAGAAGGATACGTTCACACGACTTATGAATACTTAGGTAGCGCCTATGATTTATTTAAATCGGGAGTAATATTAGGTGGCGATCTCGATAGTAAAAAAGCTCGTATTAAATTGATTGTACTTTTATTAGCGAATGAAACCATCAAAGAAAAATTTGAGTAAATAATTCAGACATAGAGAGTATATCTCTATGTCTTTTTTAAAGGCTGTTTTCGCAAAGTTTGTTGCTTTCGTAAAAATCCCAAAAGTCGGATTTTTACACAAATTACTAAGAGTTTACTACTAATTTAGTAAGTACTGCTCTTTTCTTACATAATTTATTGGCTGATATCTTCATCTAGGGTATTTTTCCAATTATTTTAGGATGAAAAAACCACAATGTTTACGAAAAGAGCCTTTTTAAATCAGCGAGAGGAAAATAGGAATATAGAAAAATTTACAAATTACTTATCAAACTAAAAGGAAACATGATACGATTAGATAAGAAAAAAAGAGAGGAAATAGAAAAATAATGGTGAGTATTGTTTTTGCAAGTTTGGCTCCCAGTATAGCTTTACTTTGCTTTTTTTACTTAAAAGACAAATATAACTCAGAACCAATTAGTATGGTTGTACGTAGCTTTATATTCGGTTCATTAATCGTATTCCCAGTCGTTGTTATCCAATATGCCTTTCAAGAAGAAGGCTTATTACTTAAACCTTTTGCTCAAGCTTTTTTGTCCGCTTCTTTATTGGAGGAATTTTTTAAATGGTTTATCCTATTTTACACTGTTTATAAGCATGCGCATTTCAATCAACACTACGATGGAATTGTTTACGGAGTTAGTGTTTCCTTAGGGTTTGCGACAGTCGAGAATGGGCTTTATTTACTTGTTTATGGTGTTGATCAAGCACTCATGCGTGCTCTCCTACCAGCTTCCAGTCATGCCCTTTTTGGTGTAATCATGGGTTACTATTTAGGAAAAGCCAAATTTACTGAAAAAATTAATGAGAAAAAGTTCTTAATTTATTCGTTTACCATACCTTGGTTCCTACATGGAATTTATGACTATATCCTTTATGTTCAACGCTATTGGGGGTTCATTATGCTACCATTTATGATCTTTCTATGGTGGCTGGGTTTAAGGAAAGTGAAGTTAGCAAATAGGTAATTGCTAAAAAACTTATCATCTTTTGATAGAAATGAATGAAAAATGGGTATAAATAGTAAAAACAGATATGTCATGAGGTGTAAATGTTGTCAGAATTAAAGCAAAGGTACAAAGTAACAGTAAGATGTCATGATTGTGGTGAGAAATTTATATTACGAGGAAGATTGAATAAGGAAGGACATTATGAAACTGGCTTTAAGCGATGTGTTTGTGGGAATGAGCATACGTTACAGATAGATGCAAAATCGGAGTAAGAAAAAATTATTGCAATTAACTGAAAAATAGTGTACCGTAATAATCAATATAATAATTAAAAATTCGTATAATTCTTATCGAGAGAGATGGAGGGAAGTGGCCCTGTGAAGTCTCAGCAACCAGCCGTTTGGTCAGGTGCTAAATCCATCAAGTGATTTTTAGCTTGGAAGATGAGAAGAGGTAAACTGTCATCAGCGACTTCTTCTTATTTAGGAAGAGGTCTTTTATTTTAGATTTATTTTTAATGGTTTAAAGCGATAACGTATATGGGGGAGAGAGAATGGATTATAAGCATTTAGAAACAAAGATGGTACAGCTAGGGAACCGAAGTGAAACTCAAACGGGCACGATTAATCCTCCGGTATACTTTTCAACAGCTTATCGGCATGAAGGAATAGGTCAATCGACGGGATATGACTATAGTAGAACAGGAAATCCAACTAGACAAATCTTAGAAGAGGGAATTGCTCTTTTAGAAGGAGGAGATCGTGGTTTTGCCTGTAGTTCAGGAATGGCAGCGATTCAAACGGTGATGTCTATTTTTAAACAGGGAGATGAGATTATTGTTTGCCGAGATTTGTACGGTGGTACCTATCGGCTATTTCAACAAGGGTGGAGCAATTGGGGGATAACCTTCCAGTATTGGGACGGTGCTAGTTACGATCAATTAGAAACTCTTATTAATGAGCGTACTCAAGCAATTTTTATTGAGACACCAACAAACCCATTAATGCAGGAAATGAGTATAAGTGAAGTTAGCAATCTTGCTAAAAAGCATCAACTGTATTTGATTGTTGACAATACCTTTTATACACCATATATACAAAGGCCGATCGAAGAAGGGGCTGACATTGTCATTCACAGTGCCACGAAGTATTTAGGTGGACATAATGATGTACTCGCAGGATTAATAGTTGTTAAAGGCGAGGAACTTTGTCAAAGAGTTGGTTTTTTTCAGAATGGGATGGGGGCAACACTATCTCCCTTTGATTCTTGGCTGCTAATCCGTGGTATGAAAACATTAGCGTTAAGGATGGAGAAACATGAAGAGAATGCCAAAGTAATTGTCAAATACTTAACTGATCATCCATTTGTAACAGACGTTTTATATCCTGGTCGTGGTGGGATGTTGTCTTTTAGAATAAAAAAGGAACAGTGGATAAATCCACTCTTACAAAGTTTTAAACTGATTACGTTTGCAGAAAGCCTAGGTGGAGTTGAAAGTCTAATGACCTATCCGACTACACAAACGCATGCTGACATTCCTGAGGAACTTCGAGAAAAGTACGGGGTATGTAAGAGGCTTTTAAGATTTTCAGTAGGAATTGAAAATAAAGAAGATCTAATAGATGATTTACAACAAGGATTTGAGAGTTTAGCCTAAGGAGGGTCTAAGTTTGTCAGAACAATATCATATACAGACCAAATTATTGCACAATAGCCATAAAGTACATCAAGAAACAGGAGCGGTGAGTGTACCCATTCATCATTCTTCTACTTTTCATCAATACTCTTTTGATAGCTTCGGTGATTATGAATATGCAAGAGGTTCTAATCCTACACGTAAAGCACTTGAGGATGTCATTGCAGACCTAGAAGGGGGAACGAGAGGATTTGCCTTTCCTTCTGGAATGGCAGCAATATCAACAGCATTTATGTTGCTGTCAAAAGGTGATCATATTGTAATTACTGAGGATGTTTACGGAGGGACGTATCGCTTTGTTACGGAGGTTTTAGAAAAGTATGGGATTGAACATACGTTTGTGGATATGACAAACCATGAAGAGGTAGAAAAACATATCAATCCAAATACAAAATTAGTATATATTGAAACACCGTCAAATCCAACCTTGAAAATAACGGATATAAAAAAAATAGTAGCAATAGCTAAGACTCACAACTGTTTAACGTTTTGTGATAATACGTTTTTAACACCTGTATTTCAGAGACCTCTAGACTTAGGTGTTGATGTTGTGCTCCATAGTGCTACGAAATTTTTAGGAGGTCACAGTGACGTTATGGCTGGTCTTGCAGTTGTGAAAGACGTAGAGATTGGTAGACGTTTAGCCTTTTTACATAACGCCTTTGGATCTATCTTAGGTGTGCAGGATAGTTGGATCGTTTTACGTGGGATAAAAACATTACAAGTACGAATGAATGCTAGTTCACAGTCAGCTATGACAATCGCAAAATGGTTACAAACTAGAGAAGAAGTGAAAGCAGTTTATTATCCAGGCCTTGAAAATCACCCTGGAAAGAACATTCAAGAGCAACAATCGAAAAGTCATGGTGCAGTATTATCATTTGAATTTCCATCAAGGTTCCAAGCGAAAAAATTTGTGGAGAACGTAAAGCTTCCAGTTTTTGCAGTAAGCTTAGGAGCAGTGGAAACAATCCTATCCTATCCAGCCACGATGTCGCACGGTTCAATGCCTGAGGAAGAAAGGCTGAAACGTGGTATTAGTGACGGTTTACTAAGACTCTCAGTAGGCTTAGAGGATGTAAATGATCTTATTGAAGACTTCGAACAAGCGTTGCGTACGCTAAAAGATTGATAGCGTTCTAGTCTTTGTGAAGGGAAGAGGCAGATGAGTTTATTACAGGAACTAAAAACAAGAACGCTAATTGGTGATGGTGCAATTGGAACGTTTCTATATTTAAAAGGACTAGATCGTTGTTTTGAGGAATTAAATGTGACTGATCCTGCAAAAGTCCAGGAAGTACACGAAGCCTATATTGCAGCAGGTTCACAAATCATACAAACTAACACTTATGCAGCCAATAAACTAAAATTATCACGATATGGTTTAGAGAATGAAGTGTCCTCAATAAATCAAGCTGCTGTAAAATGTGCAATGCAATCAGCTGCTAAATCGAATACTTTTGTGCTAGGTACACTTGGAGGAATTAGAGGCTTTCAAAAACGAGCACAATCCCTAGATGAAATTGTTTCTAGCTTTGAAGAGCAGATGTTTACCCTTCTCGAGGGGGGAGATTGATGGACTATTGCTAGAGACATTTTATGATTATGAAGAGTTGGCAGCTTGTCTAAACATTGCAAGAAATAAGACAAATTTACCTATTATTACCAATGTTTCTTTAGACGAAGTCGGAGTTTTGCACGGTGGTTTACCGTTAAGAGAAGTTTTAGTAGCGTTAGAAGATTTAGGAGCAGATGTTGTCGGAATGAATTGCAGAATGGGCCCGTACCACATGCTTAAATCCTTTGAAGAGGTCCCACTATTAAACAAGGCGTTTTTATCTGCGTATCCTAATGCGAGTCTGCCAGATTATATTGATGGAAGACTGGTTTATCAAACAAATCCTCACTATTTTGGTGAAAGCGCAAAAGCATTTGTTAAAGAAGGAGTACGACTAATTGGTGGTTGTTGTGGAACGACACCAGATCATATAAGAGCAGCAGCTCAGGTGGTAAAAGATCTTGAGCCAATTAAAGAAAAACAGGTGAAAGCAAAGAAGAAACATCAAATCGTAATTCATCATGTACAGCAACAAGAATCTTTGCCAAATATTGCTTCAAGACAAAAATCAGTCATTGTAGAACTCGATCCTCCTAAAAAACTGAATAGTGACGTTTTTATTGAAGGAGCGAGTAAATTACATGAAGCGGGCGTTGACGCTGTTACGTTAGCTGATAATTCTTTAGCATCGCCTAGAATATGTAATCTTTCGTTAGCTTCGATTATAAAAAAAGAACATAACGTTAGACCCCTAGTTCACATTACATGCCGAGATCGTAATTTAATTGGGCTTCAGTCTCACTTAATGGGGCTTCATACGCTAGGTATCGATCAACTACTTGCAGTGACAGGTGATCCTACAAAAATAGGTGACTTCCCTGGAGCAACCTCGGTCTATGATTTAGCTTCATTTGATTTCATTAGACTTATTAAACAAATGAATGAAGGAGTCTCTTTTTCAGGAAAAGATTTAGGAGCCAAAACAAATTTTTCGGTAGGTGCAGCTTTCAATCCAAACGTAAGGCATTTAGACCAAATGGTCAAAAGAATGGAGAAAAAAATTGATTGCGGAGCAGATTACTTTCTAAGCCAGCCAGTATTTTGTAAAGAACAAGTAGCTGAAATCTATCACGCAACAAAACATCTCAAGGCGCCAATTTATTTAGGTGTTATGCCGTTAACAAGTAGTAAAAATGCTGAATTCCTTCACAATGAGGTACCAGGTATTAAACTTACAGAAGAAACGAGAGAACGCATGGCAATGGTGGCTAATGACATAGAAGCTTCACATTATGAAGGGATTCAAATAGCAAAAGAGCTAATTGACGAGGTTCATCTTTATTTTAATGGGCTATATTTAATTACTCCTTTTCTAAGATATGAGATCACAGTAGAATTAACAAAGTATTGGAAGTGGAAAAGCGCACAAAAGGTGATTAGAAAAGTTAGTAATTAGACATGAGTCAGCATGAAAGGAAAGATTACATGAAATATCAAGGGTTTGAAGAACGTTTGCAAAAAAATATATTAATCCTAGACGGTGCAATGGGAACAATGATTCAAAATAAAGAATTAACTGCCGATGATTTCGGTGGAGAAGAATTTGAGGGGTGTAATGAGTATCTGAATATAACTGCCCCAAAAGTTATCCAAGAGATTCATGAAGCCTATTTAGAGGCGGGTGCCGATATTATTGAAACGAATACCTTTGGTGCGACAAACATTGTCTTGGCAGATTATGACCTCCAAGATCTAGCAGTTGAAATTAATAAAAAAGCAGCTGAGATTGCAAAAGAAGCGACTGAAAAATTTTCTACAGAAGGTTGGCCGCGGTTTGTTGCAGGTTCCATGGGTCCAACTACAAAGGCTTTATCAGTAACAGGAGGAACAACTTTTGAGGAGCTAATTGAAGCCTACGAACAACAGGCTTACGGATTATTACTCGGTGGTGTTGATCTACTCTTACTAGAGACGAGTCAAGATACAAGAAATGTTAAGGCGGCGTATATAGGAATAGAGAATAGCTTTGCGAAATTTGGACGTAGAGTTCCGTTAATGATTTCCGGAACGATTGAACCAATGGGTACGACATTGGCTGGACAAAATATTGAAGCTTTCTATTTATCGATTGAACATATGAATCCGGCCGTTGTTGGCTTAAATTGTGCAACCGGACCTGAATTCATGCAAGACCACATTCGATCGTTAGCTGGGCTTTCTTCAACAGCAGTCATTTGTTTTCCGAATGCGGGCTTACCTGATGAAGAAGGTCACTACCATGAGTCACCTGAAATGTTAGCTAGGAAACTAAAGCAGTTTGCTGAAAAGGGTTGGCTAAACGTGGTAGGTGGATGCTGCGGAACAACTCCAGCTCATATATCAGCTATTCGTGAAGCTGTGAATGGTATTAAGCCTAGGGAGTTAATAACTGAACATCCTCATGCGTTAAGTGGAATTGAACCACTAATCTACGATGAATCAATGCGTCCTTTATTTGTAGGAGAGCGAACAAATGTTATCGGATCAAGAAAATTTAAGACATTAATTAAAGAAAGAAAATTTGAAGAGGCCTCTGAGATTGCTAGAGCCCAAGTAAAGAAGGGCGCACATATCGTTGATATTTGTTTAGCGGACCCCGATAGTGAAGAAATTGAGGATATCGAAAACTTCCTGCCGTATGTTATTAATAAGGTAAAAGTACCTTTGATGATTGACTCAACAGACGAAAAAGTAATTGAACGAGCGCTTACTTTTTCTCAAGGAAAATCAGTAATAAACTCAATAAATTTAGAAGATGGTGAAGAGCGTTTTGAAAGTGTTCTGCCAATTGTTCATAAATACGGGGCAGCAGTTGTTGTGGGAACAATTGATGAAATCGGGATGGCTGTAACAGCGGAAAGAAAACTTGAAGTCGCCCTAAGGTCCTTTGATTTATTAGTGACTAGATACGGAATGAAACCCAGAGATATTATATTTGACCCGCTTGTGTTTCCGGTTGGTACCGGTGATGAACAGTATATTGGCTCGGCAAAAGCGACCGTTGAAGGTATACGTTTGATCAAAGAAGCGCTCCCTGAATGCTTAACAATTCTAGGGATTAGTAATGTTTCGTTCGGGCTTCCACCTGTCGGCCGAGAAATCTTAAATTCGGTGTTTTTGTATCACTGTACTCAAGCAGGGCTAGACTATGCAATTGTCAATACTGAAAAATTAGAACGGTTTGCTTCCATAAGGGAAGAAGAGAGAGTTCTAGCTGAAAAAGTTCTATTTGAAACATCTGATCAAGTATTGGCTGATTTTACAGCTTTTTATCGTGGAAAAAAGAAAGAAGAAAAAAAGCCACAAACCAATTTAACACTTGAAGAACGCTTGCAGAGCTATATTGTCGAAGGGACAAAGGAAGGTTTACTACCTGATTTAGAGAAAGCATTAGACAAATATGATGCACCACTAGACATCATTAATGGCCCTTTAATGGCTGGTATGGATCAGGTTGGCAAGTTGTTTAATAATAACGAGTTGATTGTTGCTGAAGTATTACAAAGTGCTGAAGTGATGAAGGCGTCAGTGCAATACTTAGAACAGTTTATGGAAAAGAAGGATGATAGTGGAAAAGGAAAGATATTACTTGCAACTGTTAAGGGCGATGTTCATGATATCGGTAAGAATTTAGTAGAAATCATTTTAAGTAATAACGGATTTAAAGTTGTGAACCTTGGAATAAAAGTAACATCAAATGAATTAATTGAGGCTGTTAAAAGGGAAAATCCCGACGCAATTGGATTATCAGGATTGTTAGTCAAATCAGCTCAACAAATGGTATTAACAGCTGCTGATTTAAGAGAACAAAGTATTTCGATTCCAATTCTAGTAGGTGGTGCGGCTTTAACAAGAAAATTCACTGAATCTAAAATTCAAGAACAGTATGAGGGGCGCGTTCACTATGCGAAAGATGCAATGAACGGCTTAGAAATTGCAAATAACCTTTTTCATTCAGATGGTTTAAAAGAGAAGTTTGTTGTTAAAACAGAAGATGAAATAGAAGTTACAGTAACGAAAGAAGAAACAGTCACTGCAATTGAAACTCGCTCATTAGTGTCTAATACAAATCCTATCGCTGTTCCGAATGATTTAAAAAAGCATTCTTACTCAGATTATAAGCTCTCGCATATTAAGCCGTATATTAATATTCAAACACTATTAGGGAAGCATTTAGGCCTCAAAGGAAAAGTTGAGCGCTTATTAAGAGAAGGAAATGAAAAAGCAGTTGAGCTTAAAGAAAAGGTAGATGAACTTTTTTTTGAGATTGTAGAGAAAGAGCTGATTAAGGCGCGAGGTGTCTATCAATTTTTTCCTGCTCAATCCGAAGGAAACGACGTTATTATTTATGATCCTGAAGATACAAGCATAGAAATTGAAAGATTTTCATTTCCTAGACAGAGAAAAGCTCCATTTTTGTGTTTAGCAGATTTTCTTCGCTCAAAAGAGAGTGGTGAACTGGATTACGTCGGTTTCTTTGCAGTAACTGCAGGGGTTGGAGTCAGATCTTTAGCTACGAAATGGAAAGATGAAGGAAATTATTTACGAAGTCACTTACTTCAAGCATTAGCATTAGAGTTAGCGGAAGCTTTTGCAGAACATCTTCATCATATGATGAGGAATTCCTTTGGTATTTCAGATGACCCAGAATTAACAATGCAGGATCGCTTTTCAGCTAGATATCAAGGGGTTAGGGTTTCGTTTGGCTACCCGGCCTGCCCCGAATTATCTGATCAAAAGAAATTGTTTGGATTGTTAAGGCCACAAGAAATTGGCATAGAATTAACAGAAGAATATATGATGGATCCTGAAGCGTCTGTTTCGGCTATGGTCTTTGCACACCCTGAGGGAAGATATTTTAATGTTGAACAAATGTAATGTATCAAAGCGCTGCTGGAAAAGAATCCAGCGGCGTTTTTCATTTTTTAGGAAATTAAAAGTTTTAATTCTGTTAATATGTTTAATTTAAGTGATAGTCTAGCTCCAGTGCCCAGCCCCTCGAGGTCAAATAACCTGCCAGAGAAAAAGTGAAAATACGCACTTTTTTCTGACAGAACATTTGCTTGTCGGGGCTAACCGGAGCACTTGCGCTTTGTTCTTCCCTTTTTGAGTAATTAAGGTTTTTTGTATAAAAGATGGTAAATAACAAACACTATCCATATCTTTTCCATGAAAACAAGTAATTTCTTATAGGGAGGTATGACTAAATGAATAAGGCAATAGGAAAAATTCCTCTTTTAATCATGATATGTTTGCTTGCGTTTTCAACTTTTACGTCAGCACCACAGGTAAGCGCATTTTCTGAACAAATTATTCAGCGCGGAGCAACAGGTGATGACGTTGTTGAATTGCAAGCGAGACTCCAGTATATCGGTTTTTATCATGGAACGATTGATGGAGTCTATGGTTGGGGAACGTATTGGGCAGTAAGAAAGTACCAAGATGAGTTTGGTCTAGAAGTAGATGGATTAGTAGGTCCGCAAATGAAAGCAATGTTAGAGAAAAGTACCGATTTTGATTACGAATGGGTACATAAACAGTTTTACGAAGGAAGGAAATTTACTCATTATGGGCCAGATCCTAAGAAAAACCAAAGTGGTCCAAAAGGAAGTAAAATTCCACCACTAGAACAAAAAAGACGTCAGCAGCAAGGGCAAGGAACAGCACCAGGAACACCGGCACCTGGGGGCCAAGCACCTGAAGTAACACCAGGAGGAGAGACACCAGCGCCAGGGACACCAGCAGCACCAGGAGGAGAGACACCAGCGCCAGGGACACCAGCAACACCAGGAGAAACACCAGCAACACCAGGAGAAACACCAGCGCCAGGGACACCAGTAGCACCAGGAGAGACACCAGCACCAGGAGAAACCCCGGTTCCTGGAGAGCAAGCAGCACCTGAAACTGAACCTGTTCCTGATGAAGAACCTGTTCCTGATCAAACAACTGATGAAGGTCCAAATATTGAACAGGCAATTAATGTACCACAAGGTTTCTCGGAGAATGATATTCGAATTATGGCCCAAGCGGTTTACGGTGAAGCTCGAGGCGAGCCTTATATTGGTCAGGTGGCAGTCGCCGCGGTGATATTAAATCGAATTAATAGCCCAACTTTCCCGAATACACCATCTGGAGTTATCTTTGAACCACGTGCCTTTACGGCAGTAGCCGATGGACAAATTTATTTAGAACCTAATGAAACAGCCCGAAGAGCAGTTTTAGATGCGATTAATGGTCAAGACCCTTCTGGTCATGCTTTATACTACTTTAATCCTGATACTGCTACATCAGGTTGGATTTGGACAAGACCACAAATTAAGAAAATTGGTAAGCATATTTTCTGTAAATAATGGAGGTGAGATAAATGCTTAGAACAATATTAGTAGCAATTTTAGGTGTAGCAGTTGTATCAACTGCGTACTGGGGTTATCAAGAACACCAAGAAAAGAACTCGATATTAATTAAAGCTGAAAATACCTATCAACGAGCCTTCCACGATCTAACATTCAACTTAGATCAACTTCATGATGAAATTGGAGCTACTCTAGCGATGAACTCTAAGGATCAGCTTTCTCCATCTTTAGCAGATGTTTGGAGATTAACTTCAATGGCACAGATGAACCTAGGGCAGCTTCCGTTGACTTTAATGCCTTTTAGTAAGACAGAAGAGTATTTATATAAGGTTGGTAACTTCAGTTATCGAAATGCCATTCGCGATTTAGAGCATGAACCATTATCAGAAGAAGAGTATCAGACTCTCAACGAATTGTATAAACAAAGTGGTGAAATTCAAAATGAAATGCGTAAGGTCCAATCAATGGTGTTACAAGACAACTTACGTTGGATGGATGTTGAGTTAGCCTTGGCTTCTGAAGATGAGCCTTTAAACAATGCAATTGTTAACGGATTTCACATCGTAAATGAAAAAGTTGAGGGTTTTAGCGAAGTTGATTGGGGAGCAGACTTACCACAACTACAATCAAATGATGATTTACTGAATGAACGTTTAAACGGCGAGGAAGTTACAGCCGAAGAAGCAAAAGAAATTGCATTAAGGTTTGTAGAGTTAGAAAATGCAGAAATTCATATTGAGGAAACCGGTGAAGGTTTAGCGTATGGATCCTATTCGGTAAGAATTAATGATCCTGAGCATGAAGCTAATATTTTTATGGATATTTCCAAAAAAGGTGGGCACCCAATTTGGTTATTACAAGATCGTCAGGTTGGGGAAACAAACATTAGCTTAAATGAAGCATCCGAAAAAGCGAAAGAGTTGCTAGAAAAGAATGGCATAGAAGATATGCAAATCGTTGATAGTAAACAATACAATGCTGTAGGGGTATTTAACTTTGCTTACCTAAAAGACAACGTGAGAGTATACCCTGATGCAATTGTTGTTGAAGTTTCATTGCAGGATGGCGAAATTATTGGTTACGAGTCGTCCGCATATTTAACGAATCATCGTGATCGTGATGTGTCCCAACCGACCATTTCTGTAGAAGAGGCACAAGAGCGTTTAAATCCGTCTCTAGAGGTTATGGAACATCATGTAGCGCTAATAAAAAATGACCTCAGTGAAGAAGTCTTAACTTATGAGTTCTTTGGTGTTATTAACAATGATACCTATAGAATATTTATCAATGCCCAAACAGGCCATGAAGAAAAAATAGAGAAGCTTGACAATGCTGAACCGGTGTATAAGTCAGCATAATCAGTTTAAGAGCCATTAAGTGGAAACCCACTTAATGGTTTTTTCATCATGCAATAAATATAAGGTTATGGAATGATAAGTTCTATTCGGAATAGTATTTTTTTGCTAAGATAGGTTATATACAACTTTTATAGGAAAAAAACATCTTGGAAGGAAGTAGTAACCTTGCTTAATATCGGTGATACGATTTTTTTAGAGATAGATGATGAGAAAGAAGAAGAAAAACAAAGGTTTAAATGTCGATTAGTTGACCGAGTAAGGGAATATCTTTTCATTGACTATCCTATAAATGATCGAACAAAGAAAGTTGGTTTTTTTCACGATGGCACCCAATTTGGCGCGTCTTTTATCGGAAAAGATCAAGCTGTTTATTTATTTCAAACGCAATTAGTAGGTAGAAAAAAAGCTCGGATCCCAATGCTTGTTTTAATTGACCCAGGTCAAGATAAATATAATCGAATACAAAGAAGACAGCATGTTAGGGTTGATGCATCAATCGATGTTGCTGTGCATTCTATCAATAAAGAATTTACTCCTTTTGTTTCTGTAACAGCTGATATAAGTGGTGGGGGGATTGCTCTAGTCTTGCCTAAAAACCATACTTTCTCTGGTGGAGAAGATATTATTTGCTGGCTTTCTATACATTTGCAAACAGGGGAAATCAAATATGTAAAAGTAGAGTGCCATGTTATTCGAATAATCTCCACAAAGGATAGTCCAAGGGAAAAAGCCTCTATCCAATTTAGTAATATAAATGAAAACGACCGTCAAACAATTATTCGTTATGTGTTTGAGAGGCAACTTTACTTAAGAAAAAAAGGTATGACAGAATAAAAAAGGGCAATCTGATTTAAACTATCCCTAATAAATATCCATAAGTTGGAATAATGGTTTTTTCTAAAGGCTGTTTTCGGAAAGTTTGTTGCTTTCGTAAAAATCCCAAAAGCCGGATTTTCACACAAAATAATAAGAATTCACAACTAAGTTAGTAAGTATTGCTCTTTTCTTACATAATTTATTGGCGGATATTTGCATCTAGGGTATTTTTCCGATTATTTTAGGGTGAAAAAGCCACAATGTTTACGAAAAGAGCCTTTCTAAAAGACAACCGTTTTTTTTTCAGCAAAAAAGGAGATAGTTTGATGTTTGAAATCCTAAAAAAGTATGAGGGTGTTTTAGTAAAAGTGACATGCATACAATTTATTTTCTTGATCATTGCCCAAATTCTTCTTTATAAAAAGGAAGTTGCTCCCTACATAAGTAAAACGATTTTTTCAGAAGGTGTCTTTATCGAGTACGTGTATAGGACAATGGAAACATTAGACCAACTTACTACAATATGGTATCATATGTAATGATATCTGGAGTTTTAAGTATGTTTATTTTATAGGATTATATCCATAGTTGACAAATGTGAAATCAACAAGATGCTACTCATATTCTTGTTGTACTAGTTGAGGTGTTTTTAAGATGAATAAGATTAATATAGCCATTGATGGTCCAGCTGGTGCTGGAAAGAGTACTGTAGCTAAGTTAGTCGCAACAAGACTTGAATTTATCTATATAGATACAGGTGCAATGTATCGAGCTCTTACATACAAAGCGTTTCAGAACAAAATTGATTTTCACGATGAGGAAGAGCTAAATCTTTTGTTAAAAGATACAAATATTCAGTTAACATCAGCAGGAAAAGTGTATCTTGATGGGGAAGATGTATCTGAACAAATTCGCTCGCAAGAGGTAACAAATTCGGTTTCCTTTGTTGCTGCTCATAGCTCTGTTCGTCACGAGATGTTAGTAAGGCAACAAAATATGGCACAAAGTGGTGGAACAGTGATGGATGGCCGAGATATTGGAACAGCTGTATTGCCGAATGCTGAAGTCAAAGTTTTCTTATCTGCAACAGTAGAGGAACGTGCTAGACGTAGATATGAAGAAAATCAGGCCAAAGGAATTCCCACTGACTTCGAACAACTAAAGGATGAAATAGCTTTAAGAGATAAGCGGGACTCCGAAAGAGCGACGGCACCATTAAAAAAAGCGGATGATGCTATTGAGATCGATACGACCCAATTGTCGATTGAGCAGGTTGTAGCTTCGATCTTAGAGATAGTGGCAGGAAGGACTTGATGACCTTGAATTTGTACACGATTGGACAAGCTCTTTGTCGAGCCTATTTATCTACCTTGTATAAAGTAGAGGTAGTAGGAAAAGAAAATATTCCAAAAGATAAAGGTGTATTGCTTTGCTGTAATCACATTCATGCAATGGATCCACCTTTTTTAGGCTCTTATATTGAAAGGCCGATACACTATATGGCCAAGGCTGAACTTTTTGAAACCCCAATTTTAAAGTCTCTGATCCCTAAGCTCAATGCTTTTCCAATTAGACGTGGCATGAGTGATAAGCAAGCCTTAAGACAAGGACTAAAAATCTTAAAAGAAGACAAAGTATTAGGGATATTTCCTGAAGGAACTAGAAGTCAGACGGGAGAACTACAAGAGGGACTAGCTGGTGTAGGATTTTTTGCTCTAAAAACCGAAGCTGAAGTAGTTCCGAGTGCTATTATTGGTCCATATAAACCATTCAAGCCATTAAAAGTGGTTTATGGTAAGCCCCTAAATTTTAACGAATTAAGGGAATCGAGAGCTTCATCAGAAGAAGCTACGAAATACATAATGGAAGAAATAGCGCAATTGATTAGAGAACACGAACCACGTAACTAATGAAATCTCTTTCAAATTTAGAAAGATAAATCTTACCTATTTTATGTTGTATCCTAAAAACTTTTATTTGAAGGGTGGTAAACTTTATGTCAGAAGAAATGAATCAGGCAATGGACCAAGTTAAAACGTTTGTCGAAGGTGAAGTTGTAACAGGTACGGTAACAAAGGTAGAAGACAAAGTAGTATTTGTGAATGTTGGTTATAAAGTAGATGGAATTATTCCAATCAGTGAACTATCTAGCCTTCATGTTGAAAATGCCTCTGAAGTAGTTTCAGCAGGGGATGAGTTTCAATTAAAAGTAATCAAAGTAACTGAAGAAGAAGTTGTCCTTTCAAAACGTGCTGTTCAGGCTGAAGTAGCATGGGAAGATCTTCAACAGAAATTTGAAAAAGGCGAGATATTTGAAGCTCAAGTTGCGGATGTAGTCAAGGGTGGATTAGTCGTTGATGTTGGCATTAGAGGTTTTATACCTGCGTCTTTAGTAGAAAGACACTTTGTCGAAGATTTTTCCGATTATAAGGGAAAAACATTAAGATTGAAAGTTGCTGAAATTGATAAAGAAGCAAACAAACTTATCTTATCTCAGCGGGCTCTGTTAGATGAAGAAGCTGAAGCTCAAAAGAAAGCTGCTATGACTGAGATAAAGACAGGTCAAATTGTTGAAGGAACTGTTCAACGATTAACAAATTTTGGTGCGTTTATTGACATCGGAGGCATTGATGGGCTTGTTCATATCTCACAAATGGCTCATCAACGTGTAGAAAAGCCATCAGATGTCCTTAACGAAGGTGATAAGGTTAAGGTGAAAATACTTTCGGTTGATGACACAAATGGTCGTATTTCTCTATCAATTAAAGATACACAACCAGGCCCATGGGAACAAGTTATCGAGAGCATTCAAACAGGTGATGTTGTTGAAGGTGAAGTGAAACGTCTTGTGTCATTTGGTGCTTTTGTAGAAATAGCACCGGGAGTAGAAGGGTTAGTTCATATCTCACAGATTGCAAATCGTCACATTGGAACTCCAAGCGAAGCCTTAAAAGTAGGAGAAGTTGTTAAAGCAAAGGTGTTAGATATTAATACAAATGAAAAACGAATTTCGTTAAGTATTCGTGAGCTACTAGAAGCAGAGGAAAAAGCAAATATCCCAACACAACAATATCAGCGTGATGAAGAAACGAGTGGTTTTTCACTAGCTGATGTAATAGGAGAGCAATTAAAAAAGTTTAAATAGTAGGTGAATGGTTTGGACAGAGCTTCGAGAAAAATTGAACATATTGAACACACATTAAAGCTTTCATCAAATGAGCCAAATTCGTTCAAAGATATTAAATTTGTTCACCAAAGCATACCTAACATTGATGTTGAACATGTTGAAATTCATACAACTGTCGGCGAACTACCTTTAAGTTCGCCAATTTTTATCAATGCAATGACAGGTGGAGGCGGGGAAAGAACGATAAGCATTAATCGTTCGTTAGCAAGAGTAGCACAGAAGTATAATCTTGCTATGGCTGTAGGCTCACAAATGGCTGCGATTAGAGATAAAAATGAAAGAGCTACATTTGAGGTAGTAAGAAAAGAAAATCCTACGGGTATCATTATTAGTAATATTGGTAGTGAAGCTACTGTCGAACAGGCCAAAGAGGCTGTCGAGATGTTACGTGCTGATGCTTTACAAATCCATCTAAATGTAGTGCAAGAATTAGTAATGCCAGAAGGAGATCGTACATTTTCTGGTGTGTTGGAAAGAATTAAAGATATCGTTGATGAACTTTCCATCCCAGTCATTGTTAAAGAAGTTGGCTTTGGCATGAGTAAGGAAACAGCTACAAAATTGGCAAATGTGGGTGTGAACGTTATAGATGTAGGAGGGTCAGGTGGGACAAACTTCGCGAAAATAGAAAATCTTCGTAGAGAGTTTACTCTTGATCTATTTAACGACTGGGGAATTTCTACTGCTGCTTCTATCTGTGAAGTAAAACAATCGCAACCATTTTTTTCTGTGATTGGGACAGGTGGAATAAGAACTGGTTTAGATATAGCCAAAGCTCTTAGCCTAGGTGCCTCTGCAGTTGGTGTTGCAGGGTTATTGTTAAAGGAGCTTCATGATAACGGAGAAGAAGGACTAGAAATGACAATCGAGAGGCTGATGAATGAACTTAAAATGGTGATGACAGCCTTGGGGATTAGAAAAATTGATGAGTTAAGAAAAGTTCCGCTCGTTATTAGTGGTGAAACGTTCCATTGGCTAAAGCAGCGTGGTATCCCAACAAAAA
This sequence comes from Anaerobacillus alkaliphilus, assembly GCF_004116265.1. Taxonomy (NCBI): domain Bacteria; kingdom Bacillati; phylum Bacillota; class Bacilli; order Caryophanales; family Bacillaceae; genus Anaerobacillus; species Anaerobacillus alkaliphilus. Next base: position 119,151 of record NZ_QOUX01000001.1, read on the forward strand.
ACTACTCTCAAAGAGTTTATCCACATTAAGAAGAGGAGGACGATAACGTCCCCTCTTCTTTTTTCAGATACAAAATTTTTATCGTTGCCTTTTTCTAGCCTCTTCTGGCCCTTCTAATCGAGTTGCTCCACCATAGTGAAGAGCTTGATCACGATCCATTTCTACTTTCCCTGATTTTCGTAACTTCTTTTCTTGGCGATCTTTACCCAATTTGTCTCACCATCCTTTCATGGCTATTTTTCGTAAAAGAACAAGTGTCTATACTTATTGTAGTTATCAGAAATTTTCATTACTTTGATTATTTTTGCTTTTTTTTTCCTATAATGAAAGTGGAGGAGTTGCTACATGGAAGGAATTTATTTCTATTGGCTTTTTTGGATTGGGTGGGTATATACGACTTTTTTGCTAAGAAAAACGAAAGAACGATTAGTGATTGGTGCTGGAATACTTCTATTAATCATTTTATCAAGTAGACATCTCGTTGTTGGGGAATATATAGTAAATGGTACAATCGCGCTTTCTTTACTTATAGGATATTATTTGATTTCAAAAAATAGGGTAGGAGTAGTTGTCTTTTTTTTGTGTGTTAGTATCATTTCGACGATTTCCTATGTGACATTTCGACTGTTTCAGTTGTACGATCCTGTTTGGGTGATGTTTCACCCTACCCTTAAATTATCATTTTTATTAGTTATTTTGATCCTCGTATTAGTGAAAGACCAACAGATGAGAATAGCTTTACTTTTTGTCACTGTTGCACAAGGTGAATTAGTCTACACGATTTTTTTAAGCACAATTGTTCCAGAATTTCTTATAGGTCAACGGGAGAGCCTAGATATTATAGCAATCACCTCATGTATTATCTTCTTATGGTATGCATTTGAAAGGTTAGTTACTTTATTGGATGAGCTAGTGAAAAAACGAACGGTTTTAAGGACGTCAAGACGATAAAAAGGTATTTGAAAGAAAATCTTGTCTCTTTATATTGTTTTTTGATAAAATGGATAAGCTAAGATTTAAAGGAAAAGATTACCCTTCTATCTAAAATAGAAGGGTTTTGCTTTACGTAAAGTAGGTAGTAGTGGAAATTGGTCTATACAAATACCAAACCTAGGCTTGCTTCTTTAAGTTGAAAATAATTAAAAATAATTACTTAGTTTTTCAAATGAAAAATTTATAGGTGATAAAAAGGAAGGTAATTAATTATGTCAAAACCTGTAGTAGCTATTGTGGGACGGCCAAATGTTGGAAAGTCTACGATCTTTAATAGGATCGTAGGAGAAAGAGTATCCATTGTTGAAGATATGCCAGGAGTAACTAGAGACCGTATTTATAGTTCTGGTGAATGGCTAAATAAAGACTTTAATTTAATTGATACTGGTGGAATTGAGATTACTGAAGAACCACTATTAACACAAATGAGACAACAAGCGGAAATTGCCATTGATGAAGCTGATGTAATCATTTTTATTGTAAATGGTCGGGAAGGAATTACTAGTGCTGATGAGGAAGTTGCAAAGCTATTGTTTCGCTCAAAAAAACCAATTGTTTTAGGTGTTAATAAGATTGATAATCCAGAAATGCGTGAACAATTATATGAATTTTATTCTTTAGGAATGGGAGATCCTGTTGCTATTTCAGGGTCCCATGGATTAGGTTTAGGTGATTTACTTGATGAAGTAATTAAACATTTTCCTGAAGGAGAAGAAGTTCCCTACGATGAAGAGACAATTCGTGTATCTTTAATTGGGCGTCCAAATGTAGGGAAATCATCGTTAGTAAATGCTCTTTTAGGAGAAGAACGGGTAATTGTTAGTAGTATTGCTGGAACAACAAGGGATGCGATTGATACACCATTTACTGTTGATGATCAAGAGTATGTATTAATTGATACAGCAGGTATGAGAAAAAAAGGAAAAGTGTACGAGAGTACCGAAAAATATAGTGTATTAAGAGCATTAAAGGCCATCGAGAGATCTGATGTTGTCCTTGTCGTTTTAAATGCTGAAGAAGGCATTATTGAACAAGACAAAAAAATAGCTGGTTATGCTCACGAGGCAGGACGAGCAGTAATTATTGTTGTAAACAAGTGGGACGCGATAACCAAAGATGATAAAACATTACAGACATTTGAGCAAAAAGTAAAGGATCACTTTTTATTTTTAGATTATGCTCCTATCTTGTTTGTTTCTGCTCATACAAAACAACGTTTAAATACCATTTTACCTTTGGTGAATGAGGTTGCAGAAAATCATACTTTACGTGTACCAACCAATGTTCTTAATGAATTAATCATGGATTCAGTTGCTATGAACCCAGCACCTACGGACAAAGGAAAGCGTTTGAGAATTAATTATGCTACCCAAGTAGCTATTAAACCGCCGACGTTCGTTATTTTCGTTAATGAACCAGAATTACTGCATTTTTCATATGAAAGGTTTTTAGAAAATCGAATTAGAGCAACCTTTGAGTTTAAAGGAACACCGATAAGAATTTTTGCAAGAAAAAAGAATGATTAATCATTTCTAATTGGATTACTCAAGGGTAATGGGGGAGGTAGAATATGAATATTTTTATTTCAGTACTAGTAGGCTATTTACTAGGGTCAATTAGTTTTAGTTATGTGTTTGGCCAAAAGCTAAAAAAGCTTGATATTCGCCAACATGGCAGCGGAAATGCTGGAGCGACGAATACACTGCGTGTCCTGGGGGTAGGGCCAGCAATCGGTGTATTATTACTAGATGCCCTTAAGGGGATTGTAGCGGTCTTATTAGCTCTTTATTTAGCTGGAGAGGGACTTGCTCCTGCTCTTGCAGGGTTAGCAGCCATTATCGGGCATAATTGGCCAATTTTCCTTAGATTCAAAGGTGGAAAAGGAGTTGCTACAACAATAGGAGTCCTTGCAACCCTAGTCTTTTGGCCTGCCCTTATTGCCGGTCTTGTGGCCATTTTAAGCATCGTTGTGTCAAGATTTGTATCCTTAGGGTCATTGTTATTTTTGCTACTGACGACAATCATTACAGCTCTATTTAGGGAGTATTTTGCGTATCCAATTGAGTATGTATATTTAATGATTGCGGTAACGATTTTGTCGTTTTGGAGACATCGTACAAACATTTCAAGGCTCATTAAAGGAAATGAAAGTAAAATCGGTCAAAAAGCAAATCAATAGGGGGATGGAATCATGGCAACTATAACAGTTTTCGGCGCGGGCAGTTGGGGAAGTGCACTAAGTATTGTTTTAGCTGACAATAACCATCAAGTACGCCTCTGGGGAAGAGACGAGCGTCAGATACAGGAAATTAATGAAGAGCGTACCAACGAAAAGTACCTGCCAGGTACCACAATACCGAGTAATGTTAAAGCTTATACAAACGTGAATGACGCATTAAATGGGGTTGAAGCAATTTTACTTGTTGTACCTACCAAGGCAATGCGAGGAGTTTTAGCTGAAATTCGCGCGTCGTTGACAACGAAAGTTACGTTTATTCATGCAAGCAAAGGTATTGAACCTGACAGTCTCAAACGTATATCAGAAATGATTGAAGAAGAAATACCTGAGCATTTGCGTAAATCCGTTGTCGTTTTATCTGGACCGAGTCATGCTGAGGAAGTTAGTCTACGTCAACCGACTACTGTCACAAGTTCATCCCTACATAATGAAGAAGCTGAGTATGTGCAAGATTTATTTATGAATAAGCATTTTCGAGTGTATACTAACCCGGATTTACTCGGGGTTGAACTTGGTGGTGCCTTGAAAAATATTATTGCTCTAGGAGCAGGGTTAACGAATGGTTTAGGCTACGGTGATAATGCAAAAGCAGCCCTTATGACAAGAGGATTAGCTGAAATTGCAAGACTTGGAGTGAAACTTGGTGCAAATCCGTTAACTTTTGCAGGCCTTTCTGGATTAGGTGACTTAATTGTTACTTGTACAAGTGTTCATAGTCGAAACTGGAGAGCAGGGAATTTACTTGGTCAGGGCAATTCTTTAGACGAGGTATTAGCTAACATGGGAATGGCTGTAGAAGGAGTTCGAACTACGAAGGCGGCCTACCAATTGGCGCTTCGAGAAGGTGTGGAAATGCCTATTACAGCAGTCTTATATGATGTATTATTTAACAATAAGCAACCGCAAATAGCTGTTGAGGAACTCATGGGTCGAGTAAAGACTCATGAAGTCGAGAATTTAAGCTTTTAACATGGCTCTTTTCGTAAACACTGTGCTTGTTTACCCTAAAATAATCGGAAAAAACCTTAGATGAAGATACCACCCATTATAATAAGTAAGAAAAGAGCAATACTTACTAAATGAGTGGTGAATTCTTAGTATTTTGTGTAAAAATCCGGTTTTTGGGATTTTTACGAAAGCAACAAATTTTCGAAAACATACTTTAACATAGAACAAAACCAATGTTGCTAGGCTAATACAATATTGGTTTTTCTATTTTGAGAACAAAACTTTCACAATAGTGCGCCTGTGGCATATGATATGTTGAAACTTACTTTTAGGGAGGACATTATTGTGGAGAAAAATAACAATCTTTTTGATAACTTAGAAAAGAAAACAAACGTAAAGCAACAAGATATATTTAATTTAGCAAATTCTGTTAGCGGAGCTAACTTTAAAGATGAGCAAACTGTACGGAACCTAATTCAGCAAGTTTCTAAGTTAGCAAACAAACCAGTGCCAAAAGAAAAAGAGGATGAACTAGTAAAGGCGATCACTAATAATAATCTTCCACTAGATTTTGCTTCTCTTTCAAAAATGTTCGGGAAAAAATAGACTTATATAGGCTAGTGTTATCTACGCTTTGTTTTATACATGCATATAATGAAACGGAACCAACATTAACAAGGGCTCTTTTTAGGAATAAGTATTTAGCTCACTAACATAAGAAATCGCCCCTTCTTCTGTTAGTTATAAAGAATTCTAAAAAAACCTCAAGTATTGGCTGCGTAGTCAAATTGTTGTTAGTTTGGTAAAGTGTCTGATGGTCACGCCTATTGTGACCATCTTTTTTTGATGGTTTTTACCGTAAAGGGTTTTAATATGAAAAATCTTAGTTTTTATGCTATAATAATTCGACAATTATCTTAAATATAGGCATGAAAAATGGAGGAAGAACATGAGTGAAAGTTTAATGAAGATGTGGGTGTCGTTTATAGCGATGGGATTAATGTTTATTGCTGTTTTTGGATCACATTTTGCCAGACAAAAGCTTACAGGTATTATTCAAAAAATCATCTTAGGTATTGCGTTTATATGTATTGTATTTGCAGGAATTATCATTTTATTAATTGTAGTGAATGTTCCTACTGCATAAATAATAGAGTAATTGAGGTTGATTGAATTGAAAAAGCTATTACTAGTATTGATAGCACTTATCTTTTTACTATCAGGGTGCTTATATCCAAGTGAAAAAAGGGTCGAGAACCAAGTTCCCTATCAAGATCAGATACTTTCTGTACAACATGCTGTTGTTCAGTATCGTCTTGAAAATCAAGACTTACCGGTTCATCTTCGGGATACTGAAACAAATGAATTTCAACAATATTTAGTTAATTTCCAAAGGTTAGTACCGAAATATTTACAGCAACCACCAGGAAATTCGTTTGAAAACGGTGGTGTTTACCAGTACGTACTAGTTGATGTTGAGAAACACCCTCAAGTAAAGCTTATTGACTTAACGATAACAAGGGGTATTCAAGAATTGCAGCGAAATGTGAATGATTACCGTCGAAAACATCGTTTTGCTCCTGTGAAGGAAGTTGTCGCTACTGGAGTATTTTTATTAGACTACGAAAAATTGAGACTTAAAGAGCAACCAACTGTTAGAAGTCCTTTCCACCCAGATCACCGCTTACCTCTTTACATCGATGGAAATGGACAGGTTCTTGTAGACTATTCAATAGATTTGCTATATGCCTTATCTAAGTTTGAACATAATTTCCAAGAAGGTGATGATGTACGTAGCATTCTTGTTGATCATTTTCCATTTGTCCCTGCCTATTCTGTACCGTATACAATAAAAGAAGGCAAAGTAGTATTTTCTCAAAATTAAATATAAAGAACTTAAAATAATAGTTATATAGTGCCTCTTCCTGCATATACATACAAAAAGGAAGGGGCTTTTTTGTGTTCATTTAATTAATACATAAAGCCAAGACTCTACTAAGTTCATATCAACTAGGCTAAGATGTAATGACTTTTTGGGGTAAGTGGGTGATGAGTAAAAAACATAAAAAAGTATACCTGTTATTTCTTTTTAAATATCTTTTTGGGAACAAGTGTCATATTTGTTGGACAACATCATATGTATATATTGTCCAAGAAAAAAACTATCGAACTGGAAGCTTCCACGATAACTTTATGTACTACTATATTTAGTAAAAGTCCTAAAAGTCGTGGATGAAATATTTTAAACAAATGATTCGGGAGGGGATCACGTGGAAAAGGTTGATGTCTTTAAAGATATCGCTGAGAGAACGGGTGGCGATATTTATTTAGGAGTGGTGGGCTCCGTTAGAACAGGGAAGTCGACATTTATTAAAAAGTTTATGGAGTTAGTAGTAATTCCAAATATTGCAAATGAGGCTGAAAAAGCCAGAGCTAAAGATGAATTACCTCAAAGTGCTGCAGGAAAACAAATTATGACTACTGAGCCAAAGTTTGTCCCAAATCATGCTTCTACAATCCATGTTGATGAAGGACTAGATGTGAACATTAGGCTTGTAGATTGTGTTGGGTATACAGTTCCTGGTGCTACAGGTTATGAGGATGAGAATGGTCCTCGAATGATCAATACACCATGGTATGAGGAGCCAATTCCTTTCCAAGAAGCGGCAGAAATTGGTACGAGAAAGGTGATACAAGAGCATTCCACGTTAGGGGTGGTCATTACTACGGACGGTTCAATTGGTGAAATTCCTCGAGCAAATTATCTTGAGTCTGAGGAAAGAGTCATTAATGAATTAAAAGAAGTAGGTAAGCCATTTATCGTTATCATTAATTCTGTGCGCCCGCAACACCCTGATACAGAGGCGCTTAGACAAGAGTTAATGGAAAAGCATGATGTTCCAGTTTTAGCTTTAAGTGTGGAAAGCATGAATGAACAAGACATTAATAGCGTTTTGAGAGAGGTTCTATTTGAATTCCCAGTACATGAAGTAAACGTAAACCTGCCAAGCTGGGTAATGGTGTTGAAAGAAGAGCATTGGTTACGTCAGAGTTATGAAGAAGCTGTTCGTGACACAGTGAAAGATATCAAGCGACTACGTGATGTAGATCGTGTTGTAGGATTATTTGGTGAATTTGAATTCATTGACCATGCTAGTTTAGCGGGCATTGAGATGGGCGTTGGTGTCGCGGAAATTGACCTTTATGCTCCAGACGACCTTTATGACCAAATCTTAAAAGAGGTTGTTGGAGTTGAAATTAGAGGGAAAGATCATCTGCTCCAGCTAATGCAAGATTTTGCTCATGCTAAAGCAGAATACGACCAAGTAGCAGACGCGCTTAAAATGGTTAAACAAACAGGCTACGGTATTGCTGCACCATCAATCAGTGACATGAGCTTAGATGAGCCTGAAATCATTCGTCAAGGATCAAGGTTTGGTGTTCGTCTTAAAGCTGTTGCGCCATCAATCCACATGATTAAAGTAGACGTAGAGTCAGAATTTGCACCAATCATTGGAACAGAAAAGCAAAGTGAAGAGCTTGTTCGCTACTTGATGCAAGACTTTGAAGACAATCCGTTATCCATTTGGAATTCAGATATCTTTGGTCGTTCATTAAATTCCATCGTTCGTGAGGGAATCCAAGCGAAGTTATCATTAATGCCTGAAAACGCAAGATATAAACTTAAAGAAACTCTTGAAAGAATTATTAACGAAGGTTCAGGCGGATTAATCGCGATTATCTTATAATAACTACTAAACCGTAAAAACTCTCCAGATTTTTGGAGAGTTTTTTTGTATTTCTTATGGCTTGTCAAGTGAAAAAAATCGCCGAAAAAATACAATAAAATATAATATTTGCCAACCTGTAATAATTATGATAAAATTCCCTAAACTGATAGTATTTTTTTTAGGTAAAACGTGAAAATTTAGGAAAAAAAGTTTTAAATATGCAAGGAATTATCGAAAACATATTGAATTATTTTAGCTGATCGTTTAATATAAGGCTTGTTATTCAAGTATTTCCTTTAAAACAAGTATAAAAACTGTGAAAATGTGCAAGAAATTGAATAACGCGAAATTTTGGGAGGAGGTGAAATCCATGAACAAAACAGAATTAATCAATGCAGTTGCTGAGAAGTCAAGTCTTTCTAAGAAAGATGCAACTAGTGCAGTTGATGCTGTATTCGAAGCAATTACTGACTCTCTTCAAAGTGGGGATAAAGTACAATTAATCGGATTTGGTAACTTTGAGGTACGTGAGCGTGCTGCTCGTAAAGGACGCAACCCTCAAACAGGTGAAGAAATCGAAATCGCTGCTAGTAAAGTTCCAGCGTTTAAACCTGGTAAACAACTGAAAGATGCAGTAAAATAATCCTATACATATAGGGAAAGAAGAGATGTGAGAACATCTCTTCTTTTTTATGTTTTTATATCTAGATCATTTCTTTCTGGACATGATAATAAAGAGTGATTTAAGCTTTGATCATGTTCTAGTAGTAATTTGCTTGGTAATGTTTACTATGCTATGATTTTTTCATACCGAATGAATTATTGATAAACGTGATTTTTATATGAACAGGTTCTATAAAGCAAAGACTTTCATACTAGGAGGATAATTGTTTTGAATAATTTTGATCATAAAAAAATTGAACAAGCGGTTGTCATGATTTTAGAAGCGATTGGCGAAGATCCTACCCGAGAGGGATTACTTGATACACCAAAGCGCGTAGCAAAAATGTATGAAGAGGTGTTTCAAGGGCTAAACCAAGACCCAAAAGAACACTTTGCTACCGTGTTTAGTGAAGAACATGAAGAATTAGTCCTTGTTAAAGATATCCCGTTTTATTCAATGTGTGAACATCACCTGGTACCCTTTTATGGAAAAGCCCATGTCGGGTATATTCCTAAAGGGGGTAAAGTTACTGGTTTAAGTAAACTAGCAAGAGCGGTCGAAGCTGTAGCAAAACGTCCACAGCTACAGGAAAGGATTACATCAACGATTGCAGATGCAATGGTTGAAACATTACAGCCTCTAGGTGTAATTGTAGTTATTGAGGCAGAACATATGTGTATGACTATGCGTGGAGTAAAGAAGCCTGGTTCTTCCACAGTGACGTCTGCAGTTCGTGGTGCATTTGCTAATAATGCTGCAGCAAGAGCTGAGGTCTTATCCTTAATTAATTCAAGGTAATACTGAAGTTTAGATTGGGTTTGTCTAGAAGAAGCTAATTCTACATTTTATGCTAAAAAGTGGTTACCTTAATAATGAGGTGAACGTAATGAGGAATAACGCAAAAACTCAGCTGTTAAGTTGGATCATTCCTATGATATTAATTTTGCTAGGTGTTTATTTAGCTTATATTTTTATTATGTAAGGCTCTTTTCGTAAGTGTGAGTGGGTGTAAAAATCAAGCTTTTGGGATTTTTACGAAAGCAACAACCTTTGAGAAAACAGCCTTATGTAAACAAACATTGACATTCGATTGTACTTAGGTGATAGTAAAGAAAAAGTGTTATATTTTGGGGAGGACGTTATGGCTAGTAGTGATGATTTTATAGTAATAAAGGCAAAAGAAAATGGCGTCAACGTCATTGGTTTAACAAGAGGGTCAGATACTCGCTTCCATCATTCTGAGAAATTAGATAAAGGGGAAGTAATGATTGCTCAGTTTACTGAACACACCTCTGCAATTAAAATTAGAGGAAAAGCAATTATTCAAACGAAGCACGGCGAGATGGAGACTGATAGTTAAAAAAGCGGGCAAAACCTGCTTTTTTTTTCACTTATATGCTTAAGCTTAACCAATCTTTAGTGGCATATGTTTATATTATGATATCAGGGTTTATCCTTTTTAAAAAATTATGTTATACTAAACTTGTTCGCATTTTGTTCAAAATCGTTGATGAATCATTACCAAACTAAACACTTATTAACAATTGCGATAATTATTTACGTTGTAATGAAAATCAATATGGGGAAAATTGTTTTGTTTTCTGGGGGACTTGAGATGATCTTAATTAACTATATAAATGAAGAAATAAAACAAATAAAGGAACGATTTTATCAAAGGACCAATCATCCTTATATTACGAAGTTTTTAGAGGACCCATCCCTAGATGAAGATCGATTATTTCTCCTTTATTCGATGCTCGAGGAGAAGAAGCTGGCAAAAAAGAGTTTGAATGACTATATCATTACCACTTTACTTGTGCAAGCTGCTTTAGATACTCATGAAACAGTATCTACATCGGTGCTCAGCTCTGAAAAAATAAAAAAAGAAAGACAACTTACTGTATTGGCCGGGGACTACTATAGTAGTTTGTATTACTTTTTGTTAGCGAAAATAAATGATATTTCCATGATTCGTCTTTTAGCAAATTCAATCCAAGAAATTAATGAATCAAAGATGAGCTTTTATAAAAATACCGAGCAAAGTGTCACACAGTCTATCTCTGATATTAAAACGATTGAATCTTCCTTAATTGCAAAGATTGCGGATCACTTTAAGTTACCGAATTGGAAAAGCATAGCTAGAGAGTTCTTCTTCTTTAAACGTTTAATTACAGAAAGAGAGTCTCTTTTACAAGGGAAGAGTGTTCCATTAATTGATGCAATTGTTAATGCAAATAATAAGCTCAATCTACATGGAGAAGCTCGGCTAAAACACTGCATAGAAATTTGTGATAAATATATTTTTCTTTCAAAAAGTCAATTGCATACCCTTTGTAAACAACCATCTCCATTAAGCTCATTTATTTTGGTTAGGATGGATCAAATGCTAATTGAAAATGAACTTTTAAAAGAAAAAATAGCGGAAGAAGGTTAAGAAATGGCTCAATCTAAAGAGGAGAAAGTTCATCAAGTCTTTGAAACGATATATAAAAAATACGATAAGATGAACTCGATTATTAGTTTTCAGCGTCATGTCGCTTGGCGTAAAGATACAATGAAACGCATGTCTGTACAAAAAGGGCAGAAGGCATTAGATGTTTGTTGTGGCACTGCTGATTGGACAATTGCTTTAGGACAAGCGGTTGGGAATAATGGAAAGGTATATGGGCTAGACTTTAGCAAAAACATGCTTTCCATTGGAAAACAAAAAGTTCAGTCAATGCCACAGATCGAACTAATTCATGGGAATGCTATGGAACTACCGTTCAAAGATAATGAGTTCGATTTCGTGACGATTGGTTTTGGACTTAGAAATGTTCCGGATTATATGCAAGTTTTAAAGGAAATGTATCGAGTTCTTAAGCCAGGAGGGAAGGTAGTTTGTCTTGAGACCTCTCAGCCAACGGCTTTCGGTTTCAAACAAGTGTATCATCTTTACTTCAGATATATCATGCCTATATTCGGAAAATTGTTTGCAAAGAGTTATGAAGAATATTCATGGCTACAAGAGTCAACAATGACCTTTCCCGACAAGGAAAAATTAGCAAAGATGTTTGCCGAAGCAGGATTTACTGGTGTTCAAGTGAAATCTTATTCCGGCGGTGTTGCTGCCATGCATCTTGGTGTGAAATAACAGGAGAGACTGGAGAGCGAATTGTGATTAGAAAAATAAAAATAATTCTTGAAATGATTAAGTTTGAACATACGATATTTGCTTTACCGTTCGCTTTTTTAGGAGCTGTGTTAGGAAGTTTGCTAGTAAACGGTACTTGGCCAACTATATCTCAGTGGGTTTGGATTACTTTGGCTATGGTAGGAGCGAGGAGCGCTGCCATGGCCTTAAATCGTGTTATTGATGCAAAGATTGACAAGGCAAACCCAAGAACGAAAGACCGAGCAATTCCTGCTGGTTTAATTTCAACATTTGAATCAATAGCCTTTATTATTGTTTCTTTTGCATTGCTGTTTTATTCAGCCTATCAACTAAACATGCTTGCTGTTTATTTGTTACCGGTTGCTGTTTTCTTTCTAGTTATCTATTCTTATACGAAACGTTTTACGTGGGCTTGCCACCTGGTGCTTGGGATAACGATTGGAATTGCTCCCTTAGGTGGTTGGGTTGGTGCTACTGGCACTTTAACACTAGATGCCTTTTTATTATTTCTTGGGGTTGCTTTATGGATTGCAGGTTTTGATGTTATTTATGCAACACAAGATGCGGATTATGATAAAAATGTGAAATTATACTCTATTCCAAGTTATTTCGGAATCGCCAAAGCTTTACTAATTGCGAAGGGAATTCATGTAGTCAGCTTTCTTGCTTTCATTTCCCTATTTTTTATTACACCACTTGGTTGGCTTTATTTAATTGGTGTTCTAATTTCAGGTGCAATTATGATCTACGAACACTCGTTAGTTAAGCCAAATGACCTATCAAAAGTAAATGTTGCTTTCTTTACGATGAACGGTATATTAAGTATGGTAATGTTGATTTTTACGATTGGGGATTTATTACTATGAGCCAGGAAAAAATCTTTACTGTGGGTATAACCGGAGCGAGTGGGGCAATTTATGGTGTTAGACTCGTACAGGAATTATTAAAAACTGATTATAAAGTCCATCTAATTATCACTGAGGCGGGCTGGCAAGTATTTAAAGAGGAATTACTATTTGAAACAAGCGATCGTGAGAAACTACTAAATGAGCTCTTTATTAACTCCAAAGGAAATCTACATTATCACACGTTACGAGACTTCACTGCGCCGATTGCTAGTGGCTCATATCGTAATGAAGGTATGGTTATTATCCCATGCTCTATGGGGACGCTATCAGGTATTGCTCATGGTGCATCCGGAAATCTACTTGAAAGAACTGCTGACGTTATGTTAAAAGAAGGCAGAAAATTATTGCTTGTTCCAAGGGAAACACCACTAAATCAAATTCATTTAGAAAATATGCTAAAAGTCTCACAGGTTGGGGGAAAAATTATTCCTGCTATGCCAGGTTTTTATCAACTTCCAAAGACGATGGACGATTTAATAAATTTTGTGGTTGGAAAAGTGCTTGATAATATAGGTGTTGATCATCAACTCTTCACCCGATGGGGGGACTAATTATGAGTTTAGTAATTGGTGAGATTTCATACACAAATATGCTTCCACTATATTACTATTTAAAACGAGATTATTTAAACCGTATTGGATGTATGTTTGTGCCACAAATTCCGTCACAGTTAAATCAAGCAATGGCAAATGGAATAATTGATGTGGGTGGTATATCTTCCTTCTCTTACGGTGAACATGTAGATCAGTACACAATTCTTCCGAACTTATCTGTATCATCGCCAAAGAGCGTTGGCTCAATATTTTTGTTTTCAAAAGTGCCGATTACTCAGCTTGATGGAAAGAAAGTAGCATTAACCTCTAGTTCTGCTACATCGGTTAATTTATTAAAAATCATTTTACAAACTTTTTATCAAATGGATATTACCTATACTGTTATGAAGCCTGATTTACATGAAATGCTAAAAGAACACGATGCTTGTATGTTAATTGGAGATGATGCGATCGTAACCTTATGGGGGCTTTCACCTGAAGTCCACCGTTATGATTTAGGGCAGATTTGGTACGAGCATACGAAATTACCAATGACATTTGCAGTTCTAGCCGTTCGTAATGAAATCTTGCAGCGAGAAAATGAAAGAATTAGTATTCTGTATGAAGGTTTTATGGAAAGTAAGAAAAAATGTATTGAAAACAATTATTCAGAAATGATATCTTCAATCAGGAAAGAGTTACGTGGTTCTGAGCAGTTTTGGCAGAATTATTTCTATGGATTAAATCATGATTTAACTGAGAGACATATTGAGGGGCTCTATCTCTTTTTTGATAAAGCAACGGAGTTAGGGTTGTTAAAGAAAGTGAACACAATATCATTATGGAGTGCATTAGATCATTGTCATTCCATTTAGTTTAAGGTGGAGAGCATGAAGTTAACGGATATATATTGGCATTTACGCTCTGATATAGCAAAAATAGAAAAAGAATTAGAGGCGACAATTGACGCTAAGCATCCGATTTTAAAAAAGGCCTCTTCCCATTTATTGAAGGCTGGTGGAAAGCGTATTAGACCTGTTTTTGTTCTACTTGCAGCTAAATTTGGAGATTATGAGATTGAAAAAATTAAACAAGTGGCTGTACCATTAGAGCTTATTCATATGGCATCTCTAGTTCATGATGATGTCATTGATGATGCTGATTTACGTCGTGGGAAGAAGACGATAAAATCAAAATGGGATAATCGCGTGGCTATGTATACTGGTGATTATATTTTTGCTAGGGCAATTGAAATGGCAACAAATTGTGATAAACCAGAAGTTCATCAAATTCTCTCAGATGCAATGGTTGAGATGTGTATTGGTGAGGTAGAGCAAATACGTGATCAGTATAACTGGGACCAAAACTTTCGTAACTATTTAAGGAGAATTAAACGCAAAACTGCTCTTTTAATTGCTGTTAGTTGTCGCCTAGGTGCACTAGCTGCTGATGCCCCTAGAGATATCCAATTAAGCCTGTATCGCTACGGATATAATGTAGGAATGGCATTTCAGATTACGGATGACATTTTGGATTTTATTGCTACAGAAAAAGAGTTAGGGAAGCCAGCCGGTAGTGACTTACAACAAGGAAATGTTACTTTACCAGCCTTATACAGTATGGAGCAGAACTCCCAATTACGAGAGTATGTTGTTCAAATGATAAATAATGAAACATCAGATAAAAAAGTAATGAGTGAAATCATCCAAATGATTAAAGAAACAGGTGGAGTTGAGTATTCATTTGAGATAAGTGATCGCTATCTTACTAAGGCATATCGTGAACTTGAAAATCTACCAGACATCCCAGCCAAAGACTCTTTTTATCAAATTGCCAAATATATTGGTACAAGAAAATACTAATAAAAAGGACATATGCATTTGTATATGTCTTTATTTTTGGCTCTTTTCTAAAACATTGCTCCTGCGGTTACTCGTCGCACAAAAAACTGTTGCTTTTTAACATTAATTTAGCTGGAAAAATTCCTTAGACGGGAATCTAACCCTTAAATTTGGAAGAAAAGAGCAGTGCATACTATATAAGTAGTGAAATAATAGCATGATATGTGTAAAAATCCGGCTTTTGGGATTTTTACGAAAGCAACAAACTTTGCGAAAACAGCCTGATTTTTTAGTAGAAGTGTGTTCCTAAGCGAAATCTCAATTTATTGAATATCTAGTGAATGTTTGTTATAATTCTGAATGTTGGTCTTTCTGAGAATAATAGGTAACTTGTCCAACAAAATAAATACATACTTTGAGAGTGAGGTTATTACGGATGGAAAGAACATATTTAATGGTGAAACCTGATGGTGTACAAAGAAATTTAGTAGGCGAAATCGTTTCGCGTTTTGAAAACAAAGGTTTTCAATTAGTAGGTGCAAAATTGTTAACGGTTTCAAGAGAAATGGCAGAAACGCATTATGCAGAGCATAAAGAGCGTCCGTTCTTTGGTGAATTAGTTGACTTTATTACTTCTGGTCCTGTATTTGCAATGGTATGGGAAGGTGAGAACGTTATTAGTATCGCTCGTCAAATGATGGGGGCAACTAACCCAAAAGATGCTCTACCAGGAACAATCCGTGGAGATTACGCTGCTAAATTGAGCATGAACGTAATTCATGGTTCTGACTCTCCAGAAAGTGCTGCTCGTGAGATCGGAATTTTCTTTAAAGAAGAGGAATTAAATAACTACGAAAAAACAATTGGTACTTGGACATAATATAAAAATAAAAAATGAGGGCCTAAGCGTTTGCTTGGGTCCTCATTTTTTGTCTAATATCGTCTAGGAGTTGCTTTTTTTGTCTAGTAACTCATAGTAAAATATGTTATAAAGAAAAGATAAATAAAGAGTTTGTCAATTTGGCATAACTAGGCGCTTAGGCTTTTTTATAAAGGGGAACTAGAAATGGATGACTATCAAGGGTTTATACATAATGTTAAAGGGAAAACTGGAATTGACTTAGCTTTATACAAAGAGGCTCAAATGAAACGAAGATTAACTTCTTTAAGGGACAAACGAGGTTATGCTGATTTTTCTGCCTATTTCCAATCAATGATGAAAAGTCAAGAGCTATTTGATGAATTCCTAGAGAGAATGACCATTAATGTTTCAGAATTTTATCGAAATCCGAAACGTTGGGAAGTGCTAGAAACTAAAATTCTTCCTCGTCTGTTAGAATCGAATAAGCGCTTGAAAATATGGAGTGCCGCTTGTTCCACTGGAGAAGAGCCCTATACCCTAGCAATGATTTTATCGAAACTAGTTCCGTCGGGTAGTTTTTCAATTCTCGCGACAGATCTCGATAAAGCCATCTTAGAAAGAGCAAAATCTGGTATTTATACTGATCGATCAATGAAAGATGTTCCAAAGGATATGCTACAAAAGCATTTTATAAACGATGGTATGGGATATCGAGTAAAAGACGAGCTAAAGAAAATGATTACGTTTAAACAAGGCAATTTGCTTGCTGACCGGTTTGACATGAATTTTGACTTAATTGTTTGTCGAAATGTGATGATTTATTTTACGGAAGAAGCAAAGCATGATTTATATCATAAGTTTAGTCAATCATTACGGTTGGATGGTGTCTTATTTGTTGGGAGTACCGAACAAATTTTTAATCCGAGTGAGTATGCGTTTGATACAGAGGATACGTTTTTTTATAGAAAAAAGAATTAGGACATAAAAAGGTTAATCAATGATTAACCTTTTTGGCATTATAGGAAAGTATATAATTTCGACTTTAATATTGTCTAGCTCCAGGCGCCATGGGCTCGAGGTCAAATAACCTGACCAAAGAAAAAGTGTAATGCCTTTTTCCTAGATAAAAAGTGAAAGAGCGCACTACTTGCTCCTGCGATTACTCGTCGCAAAGCTTGCAAAGAAGAATTTCAGGAAGTCGCTTGTCAGAACATTTGCTTGTCGCCGATAGGCGGGCGCCTTGCGTTTTTCTTATTTTTCTGGGGAAAATATCATAAAAAACATTGCAAAATAAAAAAGATTTTGTAATAGTAAGACAAAAGAACAAAAGCATGTTATAATTTAGTGCATAAAAGCGCTAAAGAATATAAGGAGGAACCGAGATGAGATATTTAACTGCAGGTGAGTCACACGGACCACAATTAACGACGATTATAGAAGGGGTTCCTGCCCACTTAGCATTAGAAACTAGTGATATTGATGTTGACCTTGCTAGAAGGCAAAAAGGGCACGGCCGTGGTAGAAGGATGCAAATTGAAAAAGACCAAGTGAAGATTGTCAGCGGAGTAAGACATGGGAAAACAACAGGCGCACCAATTACGCTAATTGTAGAAAATGATGATTGGAAGCACTGGACAAAAATTATGGGGATTGAACCATTAGATGAATCGATGAGTGAGGATGAAGTTAAGCGAAAGATTACTCGTCCACGCCCGGGTCATGCAGACTTAGTAGGAGCATTAAAATACAATCATCGTGATATGCGGAATGTATTAGAAAGATCATCAGCACGTGAGACGACAGTTAGGGTTGCTGCAGGTGCTGTTGCCAAAAAACTATTAGCAACGTTTGGTATTAAAGTTGCTAGTCATGTCTTAGAAATAGGTGGCGTTAAAGCAGAAAATGTTCATTATCAGTCGATAGAAGAACTGCAAGAAAAAACGGAAAACTCACCAGTTCGCTGTCTCGACCTAGAGGCTGAGCAGAAGATGATGAATGCGATTGATCAAGCTAAGCAAGACGGCGACTCTATCGGTGGTGTTGTCGAAGTTGTTATCGAAGGTGTCCCTGCCGGGTTAGGTAGCTATGTTCAGTACGACAAAAAGTTAGACGCTAAAATTACTGCGGCTGTGATGGGAATTAATGCTTTTAAAGGTGTGGAAATTGGGATTGGGTTCGAAGCCGCAAGAAAGCCGGGAAGCCAAGTTCATGACGAAATCATCTGGGATGAAAAGACTGGGTACAGTCGTAAGTCAAATAATCTGGGTGGCTTTGAAGGTGGTATGACGACAGGTATGCCAATTATCGTTCGGGGCGTGATGAAGCCAATACCAACTCTTTATAAACCGTTACAAAGTGTTGATATTGATACGAAAGAACCGTTTGAAGCTAGTATCGAACGTTCTGACAGCTGTGCGGTTCCAGCAGCTGCAGTTGTTGCTGAAGCTACAGTTGCTTGGGAAGTAGCGGTAGCGTTACTTGATAAATTTGGGAAAGACTTTATTGATGAGATTGCCGGAAACATCGAGCGTTACCAAGAACGGGTGAGAGACTTTTAATGGAAACAATGCTTATAGAAACCCGTACGAAAAATTATCCACTTTTCATTGGAGAGAATATTCGATTCAATGTTGACAGGCTTATTCGTGATACGGTTAAACATTCAATCACTTCTGTTTTAATTATTACGGATGATAAAGTTGCACCTTTATTTTTAGAGGAACTTAAGAAATCACTTTCAACGTTTGATAAACTGTTCGAATATGTAATATCTAGTGGGGAAGCATCAAAGTCTTTTCAATCGTACTATGAAATTCAAGGATTTGCTCTTGAAAAAGGTCTTGATCGCCGATCTTTAGTGATTGCCCTGGGAGGAGGAGTTGTTGGTGACTTAGCTGGTTTTGTCGCTGCCACTTTTATGAGAGGTATTCCTTTTATCCAAGTTCCAACTACCTTGTTAGCCCATGATAGTAGTGTTGGCGGTAAAGTAGCGATCAATCATCCATTAGGAAAAAATATGATTGGTGCTTTTTATCAGCCGGAAGCAGTTATTTATGATACGGCCACTCTTCAGTCACTACCAGAACAGGAGTGGCGTTCTGGATTTGCGGAAGTGATCAAGCATGGCTTGATATGGGATAAAGAGTTTTTAGATTGGCTAATATCAAATGTTCATGATTTTTCACAAATCAAAGGCGATCTTGCCGGGCAATTGCTAGTAAGATCCATTTCGGTTAAAAAAGCTGTTGTGAAAGAAGATGAGACTGAGAAAGGGATTAGAGCTCATTTAAATTTGGGTCATACCTTAGGTCACGCAATTGAGACAGAACTTGGTTATGGTAGGATTACACATGGTGAAGCGGTTGTAATCGGAATACTGTTTGCCTTAGTGGTTAGTGAGGAAATTTTTTCAGTAGACTTACATATACCAAACATGATCAATTGGTTAAAGCAATATAATTATGAAGTAGATCTACCGTCCCAGTTAGATGTTGAGCAATTAATAGAAACAATGAAAAAAGATAAAAAGTCGGAAGATGGCATCGTTCGTATGGTTCTTCTAAGTGAGTTAGGAAAAGCAGAGGTCGTTTCAATTCCAGAAGAGCGATTAAAAGTGTTATTAAGCGAATTTTCTCGTAAAGGAATAGCGCGCTAGAAAATCCAAGTAAAAAGGTTTTCTAAATAAGAAACGACGGAGGGATTATATGGTTAGAGGAATTCGTGGTGCAATCACTGTCATCAATAATGAAGAACAAGAAATAATCAAAGCTACTGAAAGATTAATAAAGGAGATCATAATCCTAAATCAAGTTGCTCCTGAGAATGTAGCTCATATAATCATCACGGTTACAGAGGACTTAAACGCAACGTTCCCTGCAAAAGCATTACGTTCGTTTGAAGGGTGGACGTATGTACCAGTTATGTGTTCTCGTGAGATACCAGTTCCAAAGAGCTTACCTAAATGTATTCGGGTTATGCTTACTGTTAACACTAGTTCTGCGCAAGCAGACATTAAACATGTGTATTTAGAGGATGCTATTCATTTAAGACCAGATTTACAGTTGACAGACAGACACTTGTAAGTTAAGATGTCGTGTAAGAGAAGAGTTTAGAGTAGAAGAGTTTTTAACGAGAAAAGTTAGTCTAAAGAGTAGTTTAGTTGTTTAGTTAGCAGAGAAGAGCAGAGAAGAGAATGAGTATAGTTGAGCTGAGCAGAGGTATAGTTTATTTAAGTATGCCTATAACTGTACAGTTATAGGCTTTTATAGTTTAAAAGGAACAAATTTACTATATTTGTTTGTTTCTATATAAAAACTACCCCATTTGTTATGACGAAAAGTCTAACAACTCACCCTCAACCTTTCGTTTTCTTCACCTATATTAACTGAGGTGAAAATAATGAAAAACCTAACATTTGCGCAATTTCTTGAAGACGCAAAAACATACAAAACAATCCCTTTTATATCCCATTTTTTTGCAGACACGTTAACACCTATTCAAATTTTTAATCAACTTGAGCAAGAAGCAGTGTTTTTATTAGAAAGTAAAGACGAGCAATCTCCTTGGTCGAGATATTCATTTATTGGATTAACTCCAAAGTACTATCTAAGAGAAAATAATCAGGCTTTCTTATTCTTAGATTCAAACAAGCAAGTAATTTCACAGCACAGTACTTTCAACAAAGCTTTTCATCAAGCGCTCGACTACATTCAAGCGAAAGAAGTAGATTTGCCAATCCCTTTTCAAGGTGGAGCTGTCGGAGCAATTTCATATGATGCAGTAGAGATTATCGAGCCAATCCTACATGATCTAGAAAATATCAAAAGTGAAAAAATGAGCTTTGTGTTCTGTGAAACGATCTTAGCTTACGACCATCATAAAAAAGAGTTGTTCCTTATTCATCAAATATCACTAACTGGGACAGAGGATGAGGATCAACTGAAGAAACTATATCAATTGGCTGTGGATAAGGTTGAAGAAATTATTCGTAGAGTGTCGGAATTTAGCATACCTACAAAACTTTATCAACCACCAATTGACGAAGAGGTTTCATTTTCTAACGTACGCTCTAATTACGATAAACAATCATTTATAACTGATGTCGAAAAGATACAGGAATATATTCGTTCGGGTGATGTGTTTCAAACAGTGTTATCACAAAGGTTTGAAATGGATATTACAGTATCTGGGATGGAGCTATACCGGGTTCTACGGATGATAAACCCTTCACCATACCTGTTTTATTTGAAGCTTAATGATATTGAAATTGTTGGTAGTTCACCGGAACGATTAGTTCAAATACAGGATGGTCATATTGAAATTCATCCGATCGCAGGTACGAGAAAACGTGGTTCTTCTAAAGAAGAAGATGAAGTTTTAGTAAAAGACCTTCTTAAAGATGAAAAGGAACGGGCAGAACACTTTATGTTAGTAGACTTGGCCCGAAATGACATTGGTCGTGTCGCGGCATATGGTTCTGTTAGAGTCCCTGTATTAATGGAAGTTGGAAAGTTCTCTCATGTTATGCACATGATCTCAAAAGTTACAGGCCATCTTGATAAAAAGGTTGACCCGATAGAAGCTTTATTTTCGTCATTTCCAGCTGGAACTGTTTCAGGTGCTCCTAAAATTCGTGCGATGCAAATTTTAAAAGAGTTAGAGCCTACAAAACGTGAGTATTATGCTGGAGCAATTGCTTATTTAGGATTAGATGGAAATATTGACTCGTGCATTGCCATTAGAACGATGGTTATCAAGAATCATAAGGCTTATGTTCAAGCAGGAGCCGGGATTGTTGCCGACTCAGTGCCAGAACTGGAATATGAAGAAACAAGAAATAAAGCAAAAGCATTAATCAAAGCGGTAGCTGTTGCAGAAAAGATGTTTGGAAATAGAGAGGGGGAAGTTGCTAATGTTTAAACAAATGTTGAAGAATTGTTCAGAAGGAAAAACATTAACACGAGTTGAGGCAAAGTCACTGATGGATGAGATCATGAGTGGAAATGGAGAAGCTCTTCAGGTAGCTAGTCTACTGTCAATGATGCGCCTTAGAGGAGAAACAGTTGATGAGATGGTAGGATTTGCTCAGTCTATGCGAGAGCATGCGGTAACTGTTGAACACGACGAAGCAACCTTGCTCGATACGTGTGGCACCGGTGGAGATGATTTATCAACATTTAACATTTCAACAGCATCGGCAATCCTCCTGTCTGCCTGTAAAGTGAAGGTTGCAAAACATGGGAATCGTGCAGTATCTTCCAAAAGTGGAAGTGCGGATGTTTTAGAGCAGTTACAAATCCCAGTCCAATCCTCACCTAAAGAGGCATTAGAAGCATTAAAAACAAAGGGACTTTGTTTTTTGTTTGCACCTCTCTATCACCAATCAATGAAACATGTCGCAGAAGTTCGTAGACAGTTAGGGTTTAAAACAGTTTTTAATTTATTAGGACCACTTGTAAATCCTGCCAATGCTAATCGTCAAATGATTGGAGTTTTTCACCCTACTTTCGCTATGAAAATGGCGCAAACATTGAGGGAGTTGGGGACTGATCGGGCTATGTTTGTAACAGGTGCTGATGGATTAGATGAATGCTCTATATCAACCGATACAAATGTAATTGAGTTAAGAAAAGGAGAAATTTTTCAATACCAATTAACTCCTGAAGAGGTAGGGTTAAAGCGAGGAGCAATTGAAGATATCCAAGTAACGTCAGTAACCGATAGTGCAAGATTAATTGAAAATATTTTCACGGGAAGGGCAAATAAAACTGCTGAGAATATTGTCATTTTAAATAGTGCAAGTGCTTTATATGTGGCAGAAGAAGTTGGGTCGATTAAAGAAGGTGTTGAGAAAGCTAGTGAAACTCTTTATAAATATAAGGGTTTAGAACAGCTTCGTTCGCTGCAAGTTACTAAGGGGGAAAGAGTATGTTAGATCGAATTGTTGCTGTTAAACATGAAGAAGTTGCCAAGCTTGAATTACGAGAAACATTAGAAGTGTCGAGATATTCGCTTTTTGAGAGTCTAAGCAATCCTCACCGTAATCTCGCGTTAATTGCCGAAGTGAAAAAAGCTTCTCCATCTAAAGGAATTATCAAAAAAGACTTTCATCCAGTTGACATAGCAAAGCATTATGAAGAGGGAAAAGCAGACGCTATCTCAGTATTAACCGATGAACAGTTTTTTTTAGGGCATCATACGTTCTTATCATCTATTAAGCAGCAAGTAAAGTTACCAATTTTACGAAAAGATTTCATTATCCATTCTAAACAGATTGAGGAGAGCTTACGTATTGGAGCGGATGCGATTTTACTCATAGCTACGATTTTAGAAAAAAATCAACTTCACGAGTTTTATCTTGAAGCCTATGAAAAAGGGCTAGAGTGTCTCGTTGAGGTACACTCACTAGCTGATCTTGAAAAAGTCTTTGCAACATTTACGCCCCAGATAGTCGGGGTTAATAATCGAGATCTACAAACATTCAATACTACGATTACTCAAACAATTGAACTAGCTAAACAATTACCAAAAGAACAATTTGTGGTAAGTGAGAGTGGTATCCGTTCAACAGCTCATCTAGAACAACTTGAAGGTTCAGCGAGAGCAATTTTAGTAGGTGAAACGTTGATGAGAGCAAGAACACCATTAGAAGGTATTCAAAGTTTATTTGGAGAAGCATTTCATGAGACCTTTGCTTAAGTATTGTGGCAACCATAGTCTCAATGATGTGATTGTTACTGCCAAAAGTAGAGCGGATTACTTAGGATTTGTATTTGCGCCAAGTAAGCGCTGTGTAACCGCTCAGCAAGTCAGCCGGTGGCTGAAAGAAGTTGAAGTTTCCCAGAAAATTGTTGGTGTCTTTGTAAATGCCACGCTTCGGGAAATTGAAGAGGTTATGGAAGAAGTTTCACTTGATGTTATCCAATGCCACGGGGAAGAACCACCAGAGTTTGTAACAACCCTTAAAGAAAAATATCAAAAGAATGTTTGGAAGGTCATCCATCATAGTAAAAGTGGACTACAAACGATGCAAGCATATCGACACAAAGTTGATGGGTTTGTGATTGATAGCAAGGTAGCTGGACAAAGAGGTGGAACTGGAGTTCAGTTTGATTGGCAGGTAATCCCGGAATATCAACAAGAGGCTAAAAATCAGCAAGTCCCATGTTTTATTGCCGGGGGAATTAATGTGAGCACAATTACTCAGTTGCTGGAGTATAACCCTATAGGTATCGACCTTTCAAGTGGGATTGAAAGAGATGGAAGGAAATCAACAACAATTAAGAATAATTTTGAGGAGAGGTTGTTTCTATGAACTATCAGTTTCCAGATGATAATGGTCGTTTTGGACAATTCGGCGGAAAATTTGTCCCAGAAACGTTAATGTATGCATTGAATGAATTAGAAGAAGCTTTTAAGCAAGCTCTTGAAGATCATGCGTTTGTCTCTGAATATATTAGCCAGTTAAAGAAGTATTCAGGTAGACCGACAGCATTAACTTTCGCAGAAAATATAACAAGTCATTTAGATGGTGCGAAAGTTTATCTAAAACGGGAAGATTTAAATCATACAGGTGCTCACAAAATAAATAACGCGATTGGGCAGGCGTTACTAGCGAAACGAATGGGAAAAACAAAAATTATTGCCGAAACTGGGGCAGGACAGCACGGAGTAGCAGCAGCAACTGTGGCGGCTAAGTTTGGTCTAGAGTGTAAAGTGTTTATGGGAGAAAAAGATATCGAACGTCAAGCCTTAAATGTCTTTCGGATGAAACTATTAGGTGCTGAGGTAATCCCAGTTAGTAGTGGGAGTCGTACACTTAAAGATGCGACAAACGAAGCCATCCGTTATTGGGTCACTCATGTAACAGATACCTTTTACCTTATAGGATCAGTCGTAGGACCACACCCTTATCCACGAATGGTCCGAGATTTTCAAAGAGTGATTGGTGATGAAGCAAAAGAGCAATTCCTTAGCTTAGAGGAAAAGCTTCCTACTGAAATCATCGCTTGTGTGGGTGGTGGTAGTAACGCAATGGGAATGTTTTATCCATTTATAGAGGAGGATGTGACACTTATAGGAGTAGAGGCTGCCGGGATGGGTGTAGAAACTAATTTTCATGCTGCGACCTTAACAAAAGGAAGTAAGGGTGTAATTCATGGATCACTAACCTATCTCTTACAAACCGAAGACGGTCAAATTATTGAACCACACTCTATCTCAGCTGGCTTAGACTATCCAGGAGTTGGACCAGAACATGCTCACTTAAAAGATATCGGTAGAGTTCAATATGAAAGTGTTACAGACGAGGAAGCACTCGATGCGCTCCAATTGTTATCCCGAAAAGAAGGAATAATCCCAGCAATTGAAAGTGCCCATGCTTTAGCCCATGCTTTTAAGAGAGCAAAGGAACTTTCAAAAGACGAGTCAATTTTAGTCTGTCTATCAGGTAGAGGTGATAAAGATGTTCATACACTGATGGATCATTTTGGAGGGAATACTGATGACTAATACAAGGTTAGAAATTGCGACAAGTAAGGCAAAACAATTATTTATTCCTTTTATCATGGCTGGAGATCCATCGGCAGAACTAACGATTGAGATAGCTTTAACACTACAAAAAGCTGGAGCAGATATTTTAGAACTAGGAGTTCCATACTCCGATCCTCTAGCAGATGGACCTGTAATTCAACAGGCCGCATTAAGGGCTCTTGAGGGAAAAATGAACTTAGAAAAAGCGATCCAATTAGTACCATTAATGCGAGATCGTGGATTAACCATTCCTGTCATCATCTTTACTTACTACAATCCAGTTTTACAGCTAGGCGAAGACAAAGTACTATCAATGTTAAACCAAAATCAAATTGACGGGATCCTTATACCTGATCTACCGTTTGAGGAAAGTCGTAGCCTTTCCGATAAATGCGAACAAGTTGGGCTTCCGTTGATTTCATTAGTAGCTCCTACCTCAAAAGAAAGAGTACAGATGATTGCTAATGAGGCATCTGGCTTTTTATATTGTGTTTCTTCGCTAGGGGTTACAGGAGTAAGAAAAGAGATGGATGATGGAATTTATCAGTTTTTAGGAGAAGTCAGAAAGCATAGTAAAGTCCCGGTTGCTGTTGGATTTGGGATTTCTAATCGTGAACAAGTCACTTTGTTAAGTCCACATTGTGATGGAATTATTGTAGGTAGTGCACTAATTAAACTGATCGAAACGAAAAAATCAGAACTTTTAGATAGTAATCAAAGGGAAAAAGCACTTTCAGAAATAAAAACATTTGTTTATTCCATCATTTCGTAATAACATAGATTAAAATAGCCCGAAGACTATCTTATCCTTGAAGAGGAAGGGCAGTGAAAAGGCGAAGTTAATTATATTATGAAAATGGAGTGAAAAAAGATGAGAGTAAAACAACAGCTTGTAGGACTTTCCCCTTATAAACCTGGAAAACCAATTGATGAAGTTAAAAAAGAATTTGGTCTAAATGAAGTCATTAAACTTGCATCTAATGAAAATCCATTTGGCTGTTCTAAGTTTGCAAGAGAAGCAATTGCTAATGTCTTAGACCAATTAGCAATTTACCCTGATGGTTATGCTGCAAACATTCGAACGGAAGTTGCTAATTTTTTACATGTAGATGAGCGACAACTCATTTTTGGAAATGGTTCGGATGAAATTATTCTTATTTTATGTAGAGCGTTATTAACCCCAGGAACAAATACGGTTTGTGCAGTTCCATCATTTCCTCAATATAAGCACAATGCAGTAATTGAAGGAGCAGAAGTTAGAGAAGTTCCACTTGTTAATGGAGTTCATGATTTAAATGCGATGTTAGCTCAAATTGATGCTGATACGAAAATCGTTTGGGTCTGTAACCCAAATAATCCTTCAGGTACATACACTGACGCCGAAAGCTTTCAAGAGTTCATGGCAAAAGTACCAAAAGATGTATTAGTTGTGAGCGATGAAGCTTACTATGAATATGTAGTAGCAGAAGACTATCCTAGTACGCTGCCACTACTTTCGCAATATGATAATTTAATGGTTTTACGTACGTTCTCAAAAGCATACGGTTTAGCATCATTACGAATTGGTTACGGAGTTGGAAATGCAGATTTCATTCAAACCATTGAACCTGCAAGAGAACCATTTAATACTTCTTTATTAGCCCAAGTTGCAGCTAGTGCCGCATTAAAGGATCAAGAGTTTATTACTCATTGCAAAGAACAAAATCGCGGAGGACTTGAACAATACTATCGTTTCTGTAAAGAACATAATTTAGACTATTATCCTTCTCAAGGGAATTTTATTCTAATTGATTTACAAAGATCTGGTAATGATGTGTTTAATTACTTGGTATCTAAAGGGTTCATTGTTCGCTCAGGAGAGGCTCTAGGCTTTCCTACATCAGTAAGAATTACGGTAGGGAATACTGAACAAAATGACGCCATTATTAACGAATTAAAGCAATATCTTAACAGTTAAGATTGCAAACTAAATGAACAATTAACACTAGCTGAAAGGAGGGGAAATAATTGCTAAGGCGAAAAGTTTTTATGATAGGTTTAGGATTAATTGGTGGTTCTATAGCACTGGCAATTAAGAAGGAACACCCTACTTGTTTGCTATTAGGTTACGATATTCAAGAAGATCAACTAAAGATGGCAAAATCTCTTGGTGTAATTGATGAGTTTGTGACAAATATCGAAGAAGGTATCGTTGACGCTGACCTCATTATTTTAGCAATCCCAGTAACTAAGACAGAAGAAATGATTGACAAGTTAGTTACTTACAAGTTAAAGCCTTCTTGTATTGTTACTGATGTAGGAAGCACGAAAGAAAAAATTGTTGAAAAAGCAAAGGCATTTGAGGGCAAAGATGTTACTTTTATTGGCGGACATCCGATGGCGGGTTCCCATAAAACAGGGGTAGAAGCAGCAAAAGCTCATTTATTTGAGAATGCATTCTATATATTAACTCCGACAGAAGATACGAATATGACTAAGGTAATTCAACTACAAAATTGGTTAAAAGGTACGAAAGCTAAATTTATTGAGTTGTCACCGAAACAGCACGATGAGCTTGCAGGTATTATTAGCCATTTTCCACATATTATTGCGGCCAGTCTTGTACATCAAGTAGCCAAAATTGAAAAGGAGCAACCACTTCTTTCAAATTTAGCAGCTGGTGGATTCCGGGATATCACGAGAATTGCATCAGCTAGCCCTGTCATGTGGCGTGATATTCTTATTCATAACAAAGAAACATTATTAGAACTATTATCAAGATGGCAAGTTGAAATGGATCGTGTGAAAAACTTAATCGAAGCTGCAGATGACAGTTCTATCTATGAAT
Organism: Anaerobacillus alkaliphilus; assembly: GCF_004116265.1. NCBI lineage: Bacteria > Bacillati > Bacillota > Bacilli > Caryophanales > Bacillaceae > Anaerobacillus > Anaerobacillus alkaliphilus. The sequence continues at coordinate 147,382 of NZ_QOUX01000001.1, forward strand.
ACTTCGATACAGCAAAGATGTTCCGCGATGGTCTTCCAGTAAAACAAAAAGGAGCGATCCCTTCTTTTTATGATTTGTATGTGGACGTTCCAGACCATCCTGGTGTGATTTCTGATGTAACTGGGATATTAGCTAGAGAAGATATAAGTATCACAAACATAAGAATATTAGAAACGAGAGAAGATATAATGGGAGTTTTACGGTTAAGTTTTAGATCTGATCCAGATCGGGATAGAGCCCTTGCTTGCTTAACTGACCATTTATACGAGTGTTACATAAGCTCTTAGATGTCTAAAAAATTGAGGTGTTAGTCATGGCGAAAAAAGTTGTTGAACGTGTCCAACAATTAAAAGGAAGTATAAAAGTTCCGGGAGATAAATCAATTTCCCACAGAGCCGTAATGTTTGGCGCAATAGCCAATGGGAAAACAACAGTGGAAGGCTTCCTACCAGGTGAAGATTGTTTAAGTACCATTGCCTGCTTTCGAAAACTCGGGATTGAAATTGAGCAAAAAGAGGACTTGGTGACGGTCTACGGTAAAGGCTGGGACGGTTTATCAGAAAGCTCTGATATATTGGATGTTGGTAACTCAGGGACAACGACTCGACTTATGTTAGGGATATTAGCAACAAGACCTTTTCATTCAGTTGTTATCGGTGACGCCTCTATTGCGAAAAGACCAATGGCAAGGGTTACTTCTCCTCTAAAACAAATGGGTGCAAACATTGATGGTCGTCATGAAGGGAATTTTACGCCATTATCAATTCGCGGTGGAAAAACAAAGGGGATTACGTTTACTTCTCCTGTTGCCAGTGCACAAGTAAAGTCTGCGGTTATTCTTGCCGGCCTTCAAAGTGAGGGAGTAACAACTGTAACAGAACCGCATAAATCTCGTGATCATACAGAACGGATGTTAAAAGCATTTGGCGCAGACATTCAAGAGAACGGTACCACTGTTTCGGTTACTGGAGGACAAGTTCTACAAGGACGACACATTGTTGTACCTGGTGATATATCCTCTGCAGCTTTCTTTTTAGTGGCAGGGGCAATCGTTCCAAACAGTGAAATTCTAATGAAAGATGTAGGCATTAATGATACTAGAACAGGAATTATTGATGTTTTACAGGCAATGGGTGCAAAATTAGAGATAAAAAATGAACGAGTCGTCAATGAAGAGAAAATGGCAGACTTACTGATTTGCGCGTCAGACCTTACTGGTACAGAAATCGGGGGCGAAATTATTCCTCGCTTAATTGATGAAATCCCAGTTATAGCTGTCCTGGCAACACAAGCGAATGGAACGACTGTCATTAAAGATGCCGAAGAGCTTAAAGTAAAAGAGACAAATAGGATAGATACAGTAGTACATCAACTGAAGCTGTTAGGAGCCGATATTGAAGCTACAGAAGACGGAATGATTATTCATGGCCCAACTAGGTTACACGGTGGACAAGTAGAGAGTTATGGAGATCATCGCATAGGAATGGCTATGGCAATTGCAGGGTTAGTTAGTAATGGTCCTGTTGAGATTGAGGAAATAGAAGCCATTGATGTATCTTACCCTAACTTCTTTGATCATTTGTATGAATTAATTTAAAATATAAAATTTTCAGAAAATTTATTGACAACAATATGGAGTGGATAATATAATAACATTAGTCAGTTCCCATTTTCCAACTAAATCCTATCTACATGGTGGTTTTAGTATAGTTATACGTAGTGTTGAAAATGCGGTATAACTTAAATTCTCCACTCCAACCAACTCTTTCCTGCTAAAATTTGGCAGGAGCTTTTTTTTGTCTGAAAAAGGAATGAAACCTATGTTGAAAGTTTTATTCTTTAAACATTAAATTCTCTAAATAATGGTATATCCGATGGCCTCCATTCATAGCTTGTCTATAAGAATTGAAATAGGCGAAAGTTCAAGGGGGCGATATTCCTCCTTTTGCTTCGATAGTGAGGAGGGTACAATGAGATATATTATTGAGAACACGTTAACAAACCGTTATGGCGAAGAAAAGATAAATTCTTATTTAATTGAGGGTTCAAAAATTATTTATACTTCAAACCGCTTCTCGAAACATAATCATATGAGATTGGACACTTCAAACTACGTAATTGCCCCCGGACATATTATGATCGACTTTAGTGTTGTAGCAATTAATGATTTTCATAGCATTAAAGAGCGAATGAGACACTTACAGGGTCTTGGTTGTACAACTCTAATAACGGCTTGTGAGGTTCACCATGAGAACGAAGTAAAGAGTAATTTAAAACGAGTAAAACATGCATTAATCAACAGTAGCATTGATTATATGATTGGAATAAGAACTCCGTTAAAGAAACTAACTCCATCTTTGGCGAGGAAATGCTGTAAACACAAAGTTCCGGTGATATTTACTGAGATTACTGAGCCGGAAGATATTGACGTTGTTCCATGGCAATGGGTCCGTAATGAGTTGTTTCCCTACCACCCGATGATACTCCCGATTTGGAACGTTCCCAATTCGAGTGGAAGATTGAGAAGATTAAAAAGCAAATGGGAAGAAATTTTAACAGAAAATAAAATTACGACACTAGTAGATGTTCCAGATGAGCATACACCTCTACAAAAAGAGTTCTTATTAAATATTGGTTTGTATCCAATCAAGGGTTCTTTACACATAGGAGCAGACGCAGACTATTTGCTCTTCTCCCAAAAAGCGTTAGAGGAAGCCGAAAAAGGGACAATTGATGAAGTTCGGCCAGAGATTGTTTACGCAAGTGGAACAGTAAAAAAAGCTGGTAGACATATATTTATTAAGCCTGGTTCAGGAAAAGAGCTAACTGTAAATGTCCCAAGAAAACTTGTGCCTATTAGTAATGCCTTTCAACCGTCTCCTATACCTATTGATTATTATTAAGAGGAATGTCTATAATTATAGTAATTACTTAACTACTTACTTAACCCACCGTTTGAGGTGGTTTTCTTTTTTTGAAGGAGAACATGGGAACATAGATAAAAACTAAAACTAATAGGGTAGGAGCGGAAAAATGAATAAAGAATTAAAACAAGCGCTGGCATTAATAGATGAGGGGAAAATGGAAAAAGCAATTACACAGTTGAAAAAGGTAAATGAGACTGCTGACCATGATACGAAATATTCACTTGCGGAAGTTTATTATGAACTTGGATTAGTAGATTTAGCAAAAGCAATAATTGAGGAGCTATTAATGCTATACCCTGACGAAGGTGAACTGTATACGTTTATGGCTGAATTATTAATTGACTTAGATGAAGAAGATGAAGCAATCGAAATGTTATTAGAAATAAAAGAAGATGACCCTGTCTATGTACAAGGACAATTACTTTTAGCTGATTTATATCAACTTCAAGGCTTAGACGAAGTAGCAGAGCAAAAGCTTCTAATAGCAGAAAGTAAAGTGCCTGAGGAACCTATTGTCTTATTTGGGTTAGGAGAATTTTACTTATCAAGAGGGGACTATTTAAGATCAATTCCTTATTACAAAAAAGTACTCCCGTTCCAGGATGAGCTAGATGGAACGAACATAGCACTTCGCTTAGCTGAAGCGTACAGTGCTAGTGGGTCTTTCGAGGAGGCAATTACCTATTATGAACAAGGGATAGATGAAAATGCCACGATTGACGCACATTTTGGGTATGGTTATACAGCTTTCCAGTTAAGCCAATATACTGTAGCAATTACTCAATTTGAAAAAGTTATTGATATGGACGAAAGTTACTCAAGTGTCTACTCATATTTAGGAGAAGCATACGAAGAAGAGGGACAAATCCATGAAGCATTACAAATCTTTAAAAAAGGAATAGAAATTGATGAATTCAATGAGGCTTTGTATGTTCAAGGAGCAAGAGTTTCTTTAAATAATGGGTATATTAATGATGGAGAAGAGTACTTACGAAAAGTAGTAGCAATAAACCCTAGTAATTTTGAGGGGGCTAAAATGCTGTCTAGCTTATTAAAAAAAGAAGAACGTTTTGAAGAACTTCTAGAATTAATCAACTATTTAAAGGAACAGGGAGAGGAAGATCCTTTGTTTGATTGGTTCCTAGCAAGTGCAAAACGAAATTTAAGTGAAGACTTATCTATCATTCAGACTTATCAAGAGATCGAGGAAGCTCTCTCTCATGATAGCGATTTTATGGAGGAGTATGGACAAGTCCTTTTAGAAAATGGCTACAAAGAAAAAGGGGTAGAAGTGTTGAGAAAAGCGTTAAAGCTAGATTCTTCGAAAACACATCTAAATGAATTACTGTTTGACTTAGATACTAATTATTAAATTCATGAAATTCGTTCATACTAACATTAGTATTTAATAGAGAGAACGGTGGTTAGTATGAATTTAATGGATGTTTTACTTTTTCAAGACCGATCAGAGTTACGGAAACTTCTAAAAGAGAGCGATCGCTCACTTAATATAAATTCAAAAAGAGAATTGGTGGAGGTTCTTTACCCAAGGTTAGCTAACTTTGATGATTTAAAAGAGAGATACCAACAACTATCTAATGACGCTAAAAAAGTTATTTTACATTTGTGTTATGATAAAAAAATGTTTATTTCAAAAGAAGAGCTTAATGGTTTTGTTCCAAAGCGAAAAGGGAATGAATTTCATGAGTTGATAAATGAACTAGCTACTAATGGTCTATTATTTGTCTTTAAGCAAGGAAATTATGTTGTGCCAATCCAAGTAAAGAATGAACTGATTCGGTGTATTCAAATCGAAATTAAAGATAATTCCTTTATTTTACCTTCGTCTACCTCTGACCAAAAGGAAATTACGATTGTTACCGACATATTTGCTTTTGTAGATTTTATTATGGACAAACCATTGACACTAACGAAGTCTGGTGCTATGTACAAAAAAGACTTCCAAGCGCTAATGAATGTTTTTTCATATAAAGAGAGTTTACCTAACGACCAATGGAGATTCGGTTACGGTCGAAGATTTTCGCTATATCCGGACCGCTTCTCATTAATCTATGACTTTTGCTTCTCAAATGGTTGGCTAAAGGAAACAGCTGACACGTTGACAATTCATACCTCTGTAGAAGAACTTTTTGAAATGCGGATAAATGAACTTATGCAAAGTATTGTTACGTATTGGCATAAACTATATAGACGTCCATTCCCTTCAGTTCGATTGTTGTATCTACTATTGTTTAACTCCTTAGTCGAAGGTGAGGCTGTAGAGGAAGACTACCTTCTGTCAGCGTTCGCTCCGTTTGTTAATGAATACTATTTCGATACGAAAGAGGACGTCATAACAAAGCGTTTTTTACAGATGCTAGTTTATTTAGATGTTGTCTCAAAGGTCGAGTTAGAACACTTTACAGGATACACAATTGGACCGAGTCATCGATTTTTGAAATAATTGTGAAAATATTTAAATTATTTCTATATTTAAAAGGAATTTTGATTTTAAAAACGAATAAATACATTAGTAAGGATTGATAACTATAAAAGAGGCCCGCTATCGTCAATAATAGGGGAGGGGATATGATATGAGTAGTATCATTTCAGTTTTAGAAAAAAAAGATTTTTTAAAATGGTTCTTAAATAATTATCAGTTAAAAAGAAGAGAATGCGCGTGGTTATTAAATTATTTAATGAGCGATGATCACTTAATGGAAAAAGTCCATTTTGTTGAAAATGCAGAATACTGCCCGAAATCTTTAATTATTTCCGCTAATGATGTTGATTGTATCCCGTTTAGTTTTCATAAGAGGCAACACGTCACAATGGATGCTGAAAAATCATTCCATGATATACGACTTAATAAGGAAGAAGAAGTCTATATTCAGTTGAATTTTAAAGATGCGAAGAAAAATCCTCAGTATGTTTCAGTGCTAGAAGATAATCCTTTTACACCTATTGATAAGGATACAGAAAAATTATATAGTCTTTTTGCTGATTTAGTTATTGATCAAGCCAAGCACCAGTTTGAAAAAAAGCGCTTACTTGAACTGATCGATCGTGCTTTAGATAGCGGTGACAAAGAGAGTTTTCTAAAGTATAGTGAAATGCTATCAAATCTTAAAGCCCTTAAAGAATAAGGGCTTTTCATTTTGCTCATATTATACTAAAAGAAGAATTGGGTATTATAACAAGAATTTGTATAGTAACCATCTTTTAGCGGAAAAATAGCAAAGAAATTATTTTGATATATTTTATTCTTGGTACATTTAGTATAAAATTGAAATCGTAGAAAAAGTTATGAGGAGGAGAAACATGAAGTGGCAAGCAAAAGAAGTTGACCTTTACTTACAAGCGAGAGAATATGTTGATACTGCGATTGTACCGCTTATTCCAATTTCGTGGGGGAATGAACTAAAATCAACTGTGCAAATGGGAGAATTCATTACGTTAATTAGCGATGAATTGGAAAGACAGTTTAAAGGAAGGGTATTTCAGTTTCCACCCTATACATACTTAAAGAGTGAAAAAGTAGAGGATCGTTTAACGAGAATTAATATGTTAGACGACCATCTGAAGGAACACGGATTTGATTTTATTGTCTACCTAACTTCAGATATTGATTGGAAACAAATCGAAACTGAAATGAAAGACACTTTATTATGGATACCTTCAATCCCTCTAGAACATATGGAGCCAAAATATAAGCAAGAAACGCTTTCAAATCAAATTAAACAGATGTTACCAATAATGACCAATAAATGGCAAAAGCCTAAAAATGAAGAGAATTAACTCTATCATTTTATTGACAGTGATATTGTATTAAAGTATCATGATAATGTCCTAGTATAATGAGTATTACCATAGTCCGGAGGGACTTATTATAAAATGTAAGGAGGGAAATATGAGTGAGTGAGAAAGAACATAAAGTATCAAGACGTCAGTTTTTAAATTATACGTTAACAGGTGTTGGAGGATTTATGGCTGCTGGTATTACTTTACCAATGGTGCGTTTTGCCCTTGATCCAGCTTTAAAACCTGGTGAAGAAACAGAAATGGTAGCGGTAGCACAAGTGAATCAACTTTCTAATGAGCCAAAGCGATTTGACTTTAAGATTAACCAAGTTGATGCTTGGTATGAATCAGAAGTATCTCGTTCTGCTTGGATTTATGAAGAAGGCGGTCAAATTGTTGCGCTATCACCAGTATGTACACACTTAGGCTGTACAGTTGACTGGAATACAAGTGATGATCATCCAAATCGCTTCTTCTGCCCATGTCACTATGGAGCTTTTGAAAAAGATGGAAAAAACGTAGATCGTACTCCGCCAACGCAACCGTTATTTGTTTATGACCTTGAAGTTCGCGACGGTACTGTTTATTTAGGAAGACCAAGACCACAGGTGTAAGGAGGCGTAATAATTGTTAAATAAGATTTATAATTGGGTAGACGAACGTCTAGATATTACGCCAATGTGGCGTGATATTGCTGATCATGAAGTGCCTGAGCATGTTAACCCAGCTCACCACTTTTCAGCATTTGTATATTGTTTTGGGGGTTTAACGTTTTTTATTACCGTAATTCAAATTTTATCTGGTATGTTTTTAACAATGTATTACGTACCTGATATCATTAATGCATACCAGTCTGTATACTACTTGCAAAATGAAGTGACATTTGGGGTAATCGTACGTGGCATGCATCACTGGGGTGCAAGTTTAGTTATCGTTATGATGTTTCTACATACGTTACGTGTTTTCTTTACAGGCTCTTACAAAAAGCCTCGTGAATTAAACTGGGTTGTAGGAGTACTTATTTTCTTTGTTATGTTAGGTTTAGGGTTTACGGGTTATTTATTACCTTGGGATATGAAAGCATACTTTGCAACAGTAGTAGGATTACAAATTGCTGAGAGTGCACCTATCATTGGTGGATTTGCAAAGACTTTATTAGCCGGTGGAGAAATTATTGGGGCACAAACGTTAACTAGATTTTTTGCCATCCATGTATTCTTCTTACCAGGTGCATTACTAGGTTTACTAGGAGCTCACTTTGTGATGATCCGTAAACAAGGTATCTCTGGACCGTTGTAAAAACTACGTTAATTTATAGGCAAAAGGAGGGAAAACTATGCATCGTGGGAAAGGAATGAAATTTGTTGGGGATTCTCGTGTGCCGGCTGAAAGAAAGCCGAACATTCCCAAAGACTATTCTGAATACCCTGGGAAAACAGAGGCATTTTGGCCAAACTTCTTACTTAAAGAATGGATGGTTGGTGCAGTTTTCTTAGTTGGTTATTTATGTTTAACAGTTGCTCACTACTCACCACTTGAACGTGTTGCTGATCCAACAGACGCAAGTTATATTCCATTACCAGACTGGTATTTCTTATTTTTATACCAATTATTGAAATATGAATTTGCTTCAGGGGATTATACGGTTCTTGGGGCCGTAGTTATTCCAGGTATTGCTTTCGGAGCTTTATTATTAGCGCCATTTTTAGATACAAGTGCTGAACGTCGACCAATTAAAAGACCAATAGCATCTGGGCTAATGTTACTGGGAATAGCTTCAATCTTTTGGTTAACTTACGAGTCAGTTGCTAGCCATGACTGGGAAGCTGCTGCAAAACAAGGTGCGATTGTTGAAGAAAAGGAAATTAATACTGATGCTGAAGGATATCAAATTTGGCTACAACAAGGTGCATGTATAGGCTGTCACGGTGAAAACATGCAAGGAAATCCTGGTGTTGCCCCTTCGGTATTCGAACATGATTACACAAAAGAAGAAATCATCAAAATTATCACAGAAGGTGCCCCAGGAATGCCAGCAGGTCTTTTCGCTGGAACACCTGAAGAACTTGAAATTTTAGCAGAGTACATTGCTGCTGATGGGCAACCTGAATAAGAAAGAAAAAGCTGACATTTATGTCAGCTTTTTTTCTAAATGGAGGAAAAAATGATTAGTCAAATTCTCTACCTTTTTAAGCAACGATCTGTATTAGTTATTTTATTGATGGCTAATCTGATCGGTACAATCTATGGATATTGGTGGTATAAGGACCAGTTGGCAATTACGCCATCACATTTTTACATCTTTGTTCCAGACAGTCCAACTGCAAGTCTTTTTCTAGTTTTTGTTTTGGTAATGTTTTTGTTCAAAAAAAACTGGCCGTTGATGGAGGCCTTTGCTGCTGTTACCTTAATTAAGTATGGGGTATGGGCAGTTGTTATGAACATTGCTGCGGGCGTAGCTGGATCAACATTAATGTGGCAAAACTATATGTTAATTGCCTCTCATTTAGCAATGGCACTACAGGCAATTCTTTTTGCTCCTTTTTTTCGAATTAAACCATGGCATTTAGTTGTTGTTGCTGTATGGACGTTACATAATGATGTGATTGATTATGTTTTTGGAATGCACCCTTGGGTTTCTAGATCTTTATATGACTATGTGCCTCATATAGGGTATTTTACGTTTTGGTTGAGTATCTTTTCACTATTCATGGTTTATTACATAGCAGTAAGAAAAACACGCTACAAACTCAATTTGTAGGTCTACTCTTGTCCACCTCTTCATAGGATTTAATTAGAAGAAGAGGAGGGACAGGCATGCACAAGAAGATGCTCGTTTTTATTTGTTTATTTTTTCTTGTTTTTTCTACCAGTGTTCATGCAGAAAAGGACGTAGAACAAAAAGACTGGCAACATTTAAACAAAACAGCGGATAAAATACTCCAGCTTGTAAAGGAAGAAAAATATAGTGAAGCAAAGCAGGTTATGGACTTTTTCTCTAAACAATTTTTAGCAATTCGTTACGATGATCAAAATTTGTCCATGACACATCTTCGCTTAATTACTACTTCTTATGAAAAAGCTATGGGGGCTGTTACAAGTGCAGGAGCAAGCCATGAAGAAAGAGTATTAGCTGTTTCGGAATTTCGTCTAGTTATTGATGCGCTCGTATCAGAACACCATCCGTTGTGGAAAAATACTGAGACTCAAGTAATGAATTATTTTGCAAAGATGAGAGAGGCCGTTTCAAGCGGCGACAACAATGCCTTTCAACATCATTTTAATGGTTTCTTACAAAGGTATGCAGTAATTCGCCCTGCAATCATGATTGATTTATTACCGCATCAATTTCAAAGAATTGATTCCCATGTAAAATTTGTTGAGAGATATCGTGCGACAATTATTAATGATGAGGATAAATCAAAACATTTAAAACTAATGGAAGAAGATTTTGCAAACCTATATAAAGGTTTCGAGGAAGATCAAGCCGATCCGTCATTATGGTGGGTCATTCTATCAATTGGTGGAACAATACTAATGTCGCTTTCTTATGTGGGCTATAGGAAATACAAAGGTGAAAAAAGTAAAGTAAAGATGAAACAAAAATAGATTCCTTGTCGAAATAATTGACACAGAAAAGAAGTTTCACTAAAATTATAGATAAATACTATTTGAGTGTTCTCACTCAAACTACAACGGAGGTTATTTGATCGATGGGTTTCTTAATTTATTTTGCCATACTTATCATTATCCCGATCTGGGCACAAATGAAGGTGAAGAGTGCGTACAAAAAGTATTCACAAGTACCAGCTTCATCTGGTATGACAGGAGCGCAAGTAGCTCGAAAAATTTTAGACGATAATGGACTATATAATGTAACAGTAGAGCCAATCCCAGGAAAGCTTACTGATCATTATGACCCGCGAGCAAAAGCAGTACGTTTGTCTGAGGAAAATTACTATGGGCATTCTGTAGCAGGTGCTGCAGTTGCAGCTCACGAAGTTGGGCATGCGATGCAAGATGCTGAGGATTATGCTTTTTTACGTTTCCGCCATGCACTAGTGCCAGTAGCAAACTTTGGATCGAACAGTGCAATTTTTATCATTTTAGCAGGTATTTTAATGTCAATTCCAAACTTACTTTTACTAGGAATTGTTTTTATGGCTGCAGCTGTAGTATTCCAACTTGTTACCTTACCAGTTGAATTTAACGCATCAAGTCGCGCGATGGAACAAATCGTTTCTGTAGGTGTCATTCGAAACAATGAAGAACGAGAAACGAAAAAAGTTTTAGATGCTGCTGCATTGACATACGTAGCTGCTGCTGTAGTTGCCGTAATGGAACTTTTACGTTTCGTATTAATGTATATCGGAATGCGTAACGACGATTAAAACTAAAGGATGGACCGCAAGTAGCGGGCCATCCTTTTTCTATGCTTCAACCACTTGATTTTAATTCACAATTCAAAATTGACAATTGATAATTATTCTCTAGTGTTCAATTGGACGTTTATACTCATCCAAAGTAAAGCCTTCACCCATAACATCTTGAACATCATTGACCGTAACAAAGGCATGGGGATCGACCTTCTCAACAATTCCTTTTAAGCGAATAATTTCATTTCGACTTACAACGCAATACAGAATTTCTTTATCAAGTCCTGAGAAACTACCTGTCCCTTTTAAAATGGTGACTCCGCGATCCATTTGTTGAAGAATGCAGCTTGAAATTTCTTTGGACTTATCTGAAATGATAAAAGCAGCTTTACCGGAATATGCCCCTTGTATCATGAAATCAATTACTTTCGCACTAATAAAAACCGCTACTAATGTATACATACCTTCGCGATAGTTTAAGTAGAAGATAATTGAGGAAGTTATAACAGCTGCATCAAACAGAAACATTGTTTTCCCCATACTCCAACCGTAGTACTTAAACCCAAGCCTAGCGATAATATCGACGCCTCCGGTTGTTCCACCGAAACGAAAGACGATTCCAAGCCCGACCCCAATGAACACCCCAGCAAACAGTGCAACAAGAGTCATGTCGTCATGAAGAGGGATTTCGAGAAATCGGTATCTTTGAAAAATAAATAGAAATAGTGATAAGCTTGTCGTTCCGATTAGAGTATAAATAAACGCATTTCTTCCAAGTACTTTCCAACCGATAAAAAACAATGGGATATTTAATAGTAGGTTAGTATAGGCAGGATCAAAGCCAAACATAAAAAACAGAATAAGTGTTATTCCAGTAAAACCACCGTCTGCTAGGTTATTTTCCATATTAAAATAGACGAGTCCAAACGACATAATTGCCGCACCTAATAGGATATAAAAAACATTTTTGAATTTAATTGGTGTATTCATAATTCAGTCCCTTTTCATAATTTTTCCATGTGTTCCGCGAACTATATTATACCGGAATTTTTACAATAAATAAATCAAGGATATAATGTTAATGATGAACACGATTAGTGAACTGGTAAATAGCTTTATATTTACTTATCTTGTTTTCTACCGACAAATAATATTTGTCAAATCATGAAGATTTAGCTAACATGTTACTAGAAGTAAATTGAGGTGAGAGCATGAACAATAAAACATTAACTGACATTCAAACAGAAGTAGACAATTATATTGGACAATATAAAGAAGGATATTTTAGTCCCTTAGCGATGCTAGCTAGAATGACGGAAGAGCTAGGCGAACTTTCTCGAGAAGTTAATCATTATTATGGTGAAAAGCCAAAAAAGTCTTCCGAAGAAGAAAAGACAATGGAGCAAGAGCTAGGAGACTTATTCTTTGTATTAGTATGCTTTGCTAATTCATTAAACATTAGTTTAGAAGAATCTTTTGATCTCGTCATGGAGAAATTCCGAACTCGTGACAAAGATCGTTGGACCAAAATAGAGGAGTAAAGGAGTTAGTATAAATGACAGAAACAGTTATAAAAGTAGCAATTACAGGAGCAAGAGGAAAAATGGGAAGTGAAGCCGTTCGTATGGTAACATCAACACCTCATTTTCAATTAGTTGCGGCAATCGACACGAAAAATGAAGGGAAAACCCTTGCAGATTTAGAGGGGATGCCTAATGTAGAGGTTCCTATTTACGTTGATTTACATAAAGCCTTTAGCGAACAGGAGGTTGATGTTCTAATTGATTTAACTAATCCTAAATTCGGAAGAAAGCATATGGAAATTGCTTTTGAACATGGGGTTAGACCGGTTGTAGGAACGACTGGATTTACAGAAGACGATATCAAAGAACTTTCTCAAATAGCTGAAGAAAGAAGTCTCGGTGCGATTATTGCTCCTAATTTTGCGATTGGTGCGATATTAATGATGAAATTCTCACAAATGGCTGCTCGCTACATGCCCGATGTGGAAATTATCGAAATGCATCATGACCGTAAACTTGATGCACCATCAGGAACCGCAGTTAAGACAGCACAAATGATCTCTCAAGTTCGTGAACCAAAACAACAAGGAAATCCTGATGAAAAAGAAGAACTAATGGGAGCAAAAGGTGCTGAGTTTCAAGGGATGAGAATTCACAGTGTGCGTTTACCTGGTCTAGTAGCTCACCAAGAAGTTCTCTTTGGCGGAGTAGGTCAAACATTAACGATCCGTCATGATTCGATTGATAGAACATCATTTATGCCTGGTATAAAACTAGCTGTTGAAACGGTGATGAAACTGGATTTATTGGTTTATGGGTTAGAAAATATTATCGAATAAAGGGGAAGTTCGTATGAAAATAGCATTAATTGCTCATGACAAGAAAAAACCTGATATGGTTCAGTTCGCGATTGCCTATGAATCGATCTTGAAAAACCACAAGCTATATAGTACTGGTACAACAGGAACTAGAATAATGGAAGCAACGTCCTTAGAGATAGAAAGGTTCCAATCCGGTCCGCTAGGTGGCGATCAACAAATCGGTGCATTAGTAGCTAGAAATGAAATGGACCTAGTATTGTTTTTCAGAGATCCACTAGCAGCCCAACCTCATGAGCCTGACATTACGGCGTTAATTCGTTTATGTGACGTATACGGAATTCCACTTGCTACAAATATGGCAACGGGAGAGATATTAGTAAAAGGTTTAGCAAGGGGAGATTTTGAGTGGAGAAAGATTATCAATCCGTAAAATTAGCCCGTGGTTTAGATATCTTAGCTTTTGGCGCCCATGCCGATGATGTTGAAATTGGCATGGCGGGTACGATTGCCAAATATAGCAATCAAGGATATTCTATTGGGATTTGTGATTTGACCCAAGCTGAGCTTTCTTCAAATGGAAATGTAGAGTTACGACAAGAAGAGGCAAAAAAAGCACAAGCTATATTAGGGGTAAAGAAAAGAATTCAATTGGACATTCCTGATCGTGGTATTTCCAATACTGCAGAACAACTAAAAAAGATTGTAACAATTATTCGTTATTATCGTCCTGAAATTGTCTTTGCACCTTATTTCGAGGATCGCCACCCTGATCATGGTAACTGTGCAAAATTAGTTAAAGAGGCAATCTTCTCTGCCGGTATTCGTAAATATGAAGATGAACGACAATTACCACCACATAAAGTCACTGATTATTACTTATACATGATTAACGGGTTTCATAAGCCAAGTTTTGTTATCGATATCTCGTCTGAAATAGAATTGAAGAAAAAAGCCTTGAGTGCTTATGAAAGCCAATTCACAAAACAATCAGGAAGCGTTGACACACCGTTGACGAATAATTACATTACGTCTGTTGTAGCTAGAGAAAGTTTATTTGGAAAAGAAGTAGGAGTTGCTTATGGAGAAGGGTTTATATCTGAACGCCCAATCTTAATTCAACAACTATTGAGGGAGAAGAGATGAAATTAAAAATTGGAATTACTTGCTACCCAACTGTAGGTGGCTCTGGGATCATCGCCACTGAGCTTGGAAAACTTTTAGCTGAAAGAGGTCACGAGATCCATTTTATTACATCAGGAGTACCGTTTCGCTTAGATAAAGTGTACTCTAACATTTTTTATCATCAAGTTGAGGTAAATAACTATTCAGTGTTTCAGTATCCTCCGTATGATTTGTCATTAGCAAACAAGATGGCTGAGGTAGCAAAACGTGTCAACTTAGATATCCTCCATGTTCACTATGCGATACCTCATGCAATTTGTGCGTATTTAGCAAAAGAAATGGTTGGTGGAGACTTAAAAATTGTTACGACCCTTCATGGTACGGATATTACCGTTCTGGGTTATGATCAATCTTTAAGTGAGATGATTAGGTTTGGAATTGAGAAATCAGATGCTGTAACTGCCGTATCGGTTGACCTAATTAAACAAACAGAACAACTTTTACATACAACGAAACATATTGAACCTGTTTATAATTTTGTTGACAATCGTGTTTACTTTAAGAAGGATTGTGGTTGCTTAAAACAAGAATATAATATTGCTGACCATGAAAAAGTAATCATCCACGTGTCTAATTTTCGTTCGGTAAAACGAGTGCCAGATGTGGTACGTAGTTTTGCGAAAATTTTAGATCATATGGATGCGAAGTTACTTCTTCTTGGAGACGGACCAGAGTATTCAAAGGTCTGTCAATTAGTCAAAGAATTAGGTATACGAGACAAAGTACTGTTACTCGGGAATCAAAAGCACGTGGCTGATTTTCTATCAATTAGCGATTTAATGATGCTACTCTCTGAAAAAGAAAGCTTTGGCCTAGTCTTACTTGAGGCAATGGCCTGTCAAGTTCCTGTGATTGGAACCAATGCGGGAGGTATTCCTGAAGTCATCACGAATGCTGAAACAGGATATATTTGTGATATTGGTGATGTAGATATGATTGCTGCTAGAGCTATTGAAATTCTCAGTAATAGCGAACTGCATGCAGAGATGGCTCAAAAATCTTTACAAAGAGCAACTGAGTCATTTGGCCAAGACACAGTAATTTCTAAATATGAAGATATTTACTATACGGTATTAGCAAGGTAGGGTTTTGATGGACATGCATTTTCTTCAACAGGCTAACTATATTATCCAAAAGCTAAAAACAGCGGGCTATGAAGCTTACATAGTGGGGGGAGCGGTACGCGATTTTCTATTAAATAGAGAAATTCACGATATCGATATTGCCACTTCTGCCCCTGCAACTGAAGTGAAGGTGCTTTTTCCGAAAACAATTGATGTAGCGATTGCGCATGGAACAGTTGTCGTACGTCATCAAGGGGAATCGTTTGAAGTTACTAGCTATCGTGGTAATACATTGTTTGAAGATTTGAGGTTACGAGACTTCACGATGAATGCGATGGGTTTGTCTAGGAACGGTGATATGGTGGACCCATTCAGAGGAAAAGACGATATTAATCAGAGGATGATTCGCTGTGTTGAAAATCCTAGTTTGCGATTTCAAGAAGATCCACTAAGGATGCTAAGAGCGATTCGCTTTGTTAGTCAGCTTGGCTTTGCAATCGAGGATGATACGTTAGAGGCAATAAAAATGAATGGTTTTCTTATTAATCACGTTGCTATTGAACGAGTTTCACTAGAACTTGAAAAAATATGGTCTGGAGCCTATGTAAAAAGGAGTTTTGGGTATTTAAACGAAACAAACCTATTAGAAAAACTTGAAGCATTATTACCGCTGAGAAAGGCATTGCTTGATGAAGATGTCGCTACCACCCTAACAAAGCTGACGAATCGTACTGAGGTATGGACGTTCTTATTATTTATTTCAAACCTTGAAGACCCTGAAGTCTTCTTAGAAAATTGGAAGCAACCAAAAAAAATAATTGTAGAGGTAGCTTCAATCATAAAGCGTCTACCCTCAATATTAGAAAGTGGATTTACTTGTGAAGACTTGTATTATTTAGGTTTAGACACAAGTTTGCGAACGGAACGAGTAAGGGCAGCCTTGTTACATACAATTGAAAATCCGATAGAAGTTGAAAAAGGGTATCGAAAGCTTCCGATCAAGGATAAAAAGGAGTTAGATGTAAGAGGCGATGAAATAGCTTTGCTACTAACTAACGATGATCCAAAATCTAAAATAGGGCAATTGATTACAGCAATTGAACTAGCTGTAGTTAACCAAAAGGTAGAAAATACAAAAAGTGCGATTATAAAATGGTTAAGGGAGGAGGGATTGATAGATGCGTAGTGAGTTGTTACAAATGCTACTTGACCATCAAGGAAATTTTGTTTCTGGTGAAGCGATTAGCCAACATCTTGGGTGTTCGAGAACGGCTGTTTGGAAACACATTGAGGAGCTTCGAAAAGCGGGGTATAAGTTAGAGGCAGCTCCAAGGAAAGGATACCGGATTATTCACCAACCAAACTTATTGACTGAAAACGAGATAAAAGCTGGTCTGAAAACAAATTATATAGGAAAACATGTTGTTTACGAAAAGTCAGTATCTTCGACACAAGAAATTGCTCATCGGCTAGCAAGGGAAAAGGTTGCAGAAGGAACGATTGTGGTTGCTGACGAACAAGTTGGTGGCAAGGGGAGACTTGGACGTGCTTGGTTTTCTCCAATAGGTACGGGCATTTGGATGAGCATGATTTTAAAGCCAAAAATTCCTCCACAAAGGGCACCGCAACTAACACTATTAGCAGCGGTCGCCGTAATTCGTGGTATCCATGCAGCAACCGGTCTACATTGTGACATTAAGTGGCCGAATGATATATTACTAAAAGGGAAAAAACTCGTCGGGATTTTAACCGAGATGCAAGCTGACCCTGATCAAATTCATTCTGTTATTATCGGGATTGGTATCAATGTTAATCAAAAAAACTTTCCTGATGAAATAAAAGAGATCGCTACTTCGTTATCCTTAGAGAAAGGCGAAGATGTAAACCGCGCTCTTGTGATGCAAAGTATCATGGCAGAGTTTGAGCAGCTCTATGAATTATTTTTAAAAGACGGCTTTTTGCCAATCAAACAAATGTGGGAAGCACATGCCACTACGATTGGACGTAGGATTACTGCGAGAACGGTTTCTGGAGCTATTGAGGGTTTTGCAAAAGGAATTACAGAAGATGGAGTTCTTCTTTTAGAAGACGATTTTGGAACAATCCATAAAATTTATTCAGCAGATATAGATTTTTAATATCGCAGATAGATTTTTTTTGCTATACTTAAAGCATCATGGGCAGTATCGTTTACTTGAACTGCACCAAAATGTTTGGTCATACCTGTTTTTGAATTTAATTAATTCTGCCTTGATCCCAAAAGGACTAGGACAGAGGGATAATGAAACTACGATCAGATGCTTATACAGAACCTGTTTTTCTGTGTATCACTGAAATCCTTCTCTCCTTTTTGGTGAGAAGTTTTTTGTTATGGCTCTTTTCGTAAACATGGTTGCTTTTTATCCTGAAATAATCGGGAAAAATACCCTAGATGAGGATATCAGCCAATAAATTTTGTAAGAAAAGAGCAATACTTACTAAATTAGTTGTGAATTCTTAGTATTTTGTGTAAAAATCGGGCATTTGGGATTTTTACGAAAGCAACAAACTTTGCGAAAACAGCCTTTGTTATACAGAGAAAACAAATAGTTTCATTGTTTCTCCTCTGAATAATGAGAAGGAGGATAACAAATGAAAACAACAGCTACATTTAAAGCAATGAAGAAAAATAGTGAGAAAATTGTTATGATAACGTCATATGATGCTCCTTCAGCAAGACTAGTAGAGGAAGCTGGAGTAGATGTAATTTTAGTAGGAGACTCTTTGGGAATGGTCGTTCTTGGATATGACTCAACGATCCCTGTAACTCTTGAGGATATGATCATGCATACCAAGGCGGTTAAACGAGGGGCGAAAAATACATTTGTAGTAACGGATATGCCTTTTTTAACATACCATTCAAGTCTAGCAGAAACGATGACAAACGCCAGAAGACTTATGCAAGAGGCTGGCGCTCATGCTATCAAACTAGAAGGAAATGGTGCTGTCATTGAGACGATAGAGCAGTTAACAAAAGCAGGCGTTCCCGTTGTGGCTCACTTAGGACTTACACCCCAATTAGTTGGAGTCATGGGTGGCTACCGAGTTCAAGGGAAAGATGCTGAGACAGCTAAGCAGTTAATTGAAGATTCTAAGAAGGTAGAAGAAGCGGGAGCCTGTATGCTCGTGTTAGAATGTGTTCCAACCCAATTGGCAAATCTTATTGCTAAACAATTGAGCATCCCTGTTATCGGTATTGGTGCTGGGATTAATACTGATGGGCAAGTGCTAGTTTACCATGACTTAGTCGGTTATGGTAATGGTCATGTGCCGAAATTTGTTAAGCAATATGCAAATATTACTCCAATCATTCATGATGCTGTCTCTTCCTACGTAAACGAAGTAAAGGAAAGTCGTTTTCCAGGTCAGGAAAATACGTTTACTATGAAAAACGAAGAGCTTGATCGCTTGTATGGAGGATTAGAATGATAGTTGTCAAAACAATAGCTGAGCTAAAGAAAATAGTATTAGATGTGAAAGAGCAAGGAAAATCGGTTGGATTTGTGCCAACTATGGGCTATTTACATGAAGGTCATATTTCATTGGTAAATGAAGCAAGAATTCATGATGACTTTATTGTGATGAGTATTTTTGTTAACCCGTTACAATTTGGTCCAAATGAGGACTTTGACCGGTACCCTCGGGATTTTCAAAGAGATGAAAAGTTAGCGAGTGAAGCAAAGGTAGACGTTGTTTTTTACCCTGATGTCAATGAAATTTACCCTAAAGAATTATCTTGTACAGTTACTGTAAAAAAGGGAGTCGAGGTTCTTTGTGGGAAATCCCGTCTCGGCCATTTTGATGGAGTGGCAACTGTTGTCTTAAAACTCTTCAATATCGTTCAACCTACTCGAGCCTATTTTGGCTTAAAAGATGCTCAACAAGTAGCGGTAATTGAAAACATGGTTGCAGACTTTAACTTGCCTGTTCAAGTGATGAAATGCGTAACGTTACGAGAAGCAGATGGGCTTGCGAAAAGTTCAAGAAATGTTTACCTATCAGAAGCTGAAAGAGACGAGGCGAAAGAAATTTTTGAAAGTCTTCAACAAGCAATTACAGCAATTCAGTCTGGAGAAATAAACTGTCGTACGATTAAACAACATGTTATCGGCCATTTGGAAACTAAAACCTCTGGTATTGTTGACTATGTTGAGATCCTTTCTTATCCCGATTTAGAAGAAGTAGAGCAGATTGAAGACCAGATGATTATTGCTGTTGCCGTAAAGTTCTCACAAGCTCGTTTAATTGATAATGTAATAATAACTGTATAAAAATTAGGAGATCCAGGAGGAAGCTTAAATGTTCAGACAAATGATGCGAGGGAAAATTCATCGTGCCAGGGTTACGCAAGCAAACTTAAACTATGTAGGTAGCGTGACAATTGATGAAGATATTTTAGACGCTGTTGACATGCTACCAAATGAGAAGGTCCAAATCGTGAATAATAACAATGGTGCCAGACTTGAAACGTATATTATCCCAGGCGAGCGAGGTAGTGGTGTAGTTTGCTTAAACGGTGCTGCAGCAAGACTGGTTCAAGAAGGCGATGTAGTCATTATCATTTCATATGGCCTTTATACAAATGAAGAAGCAAAAACTCATCAACCAAAAGTAGCGATCATGGATGAAAATAATCGTATTGTAGAGATGCTTGGTACGGAACCAGCATTTACGATCCGATAAAGACAGCTGTAAATTGAGAATATAAATCTCCCTAATGTAAAACACTTAGCATAAGTTGTTTTAGCTGTTAGGGGGATTTTTAATGGAAAAATGGGTGAACGATTGGCATACCCGATATTGGAAATTAAAAAAATCGATCGAAAAAAGCAACAATCTTAACGAAAACTTATATGAAGAGCTAGCAAAAGAATGCGGAGCTTTACTAGATACTTGGATGGAAATGGAAGACAAACTAGAAGACATTAAAGAACTGAAAATTGAGAAAGCATCATCAACAAAATCGATTGCTGTTCAAGAACATTTAGAAGGACCTCATTACTTTGATTTAGAGATGTTTACTAAAGCAATTCCTACTTTAAAAGAAGAAATTGCCAATGAGAAACATCAAGAGCTAGTTCTTTATTTGTACTTAGGCTTCTCCTATTTATATGAAGGAAAGTTTAACGAAGGAAAGGAAGCCTTTTTATTTGTTGTTCATACGACTTTAAATTCCTTAGAAAAACATTTTGCTTATGTTGGATTAGGCTGTCTATACGGTAGAGTTCATCAATATGAAGAGGCAATACACTATTTTGAAAAGGCTAATTCCCTTTATAATAATGCAGATGTTCCGTATAATATAGGCATGGCATTTGTAATGTTAAAAAATTATCAGCTTGCCGTTCCTTATTTAGAGAAAACGATTGAAGCAAATGAAGAAGACGGAGAAGCGCAGTATTTTCTAGGTCATTGTTATTTAAAACTTGGCAATGAAACAAAAGCCTTCGAAGCATGGTATGCAGCATTACAGTCGTTGGAGTATAAAGATCTGTTAGTTACAATTGCATACGAATTTGAAAAGTATGGTTATTATTCAGCCGCAGTTCATTGCTATAAGAGAATTGAGGCACTTGGGTTTCATGAGGCTTGGGTATTTCATGGCATTGCTTGGAACTACGGATTGTTAGATGAGAAAAAACAGGCAATGACCATGTTTGAAGAGCTACTCGAGCAAAATGAAGAAGATATAAATATCTGGATTTCCTATTTGTGGCTTCTCTCAAAATGGGAGGATAAAGAGCGTTTTTACATGTATCTTGAAAAAGCAAGACAGCAAAAGATACAGCACCCATTAATCGATAAAATTATCAATTAATGGTATGATGGGATAATACTAAGACAAATTATACAAAAAAGGTTCAGGGGTAAAAACCCTTGGACTTTTCGCTGTAAACTTTAAAATGGTTATTTAACTCACTAGTTATGCTGGGGGAATGAATACATATAAAAGGGCGTTTTGAGAGGTGAAGCTAGTGAAAAATAAATACGTCGTAGTAGACTTAGAAACAACTGGTAATAACCCTAAAAAGGGAGATCGTATTATCCAAATTGGTGCTGTGGTTGTTGAAGACGGAAAGATAGTTGAGAGATTTTCTAGCTTTATAAATCCTGAAATGGAAATTCCAGCTTTTATTCAACAATTTACTGGAATTAATAATGAAGATGTAGCAGATGCTCCACTATTCAGTACCGTTGCGCCTAAAATCATGGAGTACTTAAATGGGGCATATTTTGTTGCCCATAATGTTCCTTTTGACTTATCATTTTTGCAATTTGAATTAGAACTATCAGGGTATAACTCCTTTCATGGTCCTATTATTGATACTGTCGAGTTATCAAGGCTACTCTTACCTTCTGAAGAAAGCTTTAAGCTGAGTCAATTGGCTACGAAATTAAACCTACATCATGATCGTCCTCACCAAGCAGATAGTGACGCGGAGGTTACGGCAGAGATTTTATTAATTCTCTTAGAAAAAATAAGTCAATTACCTTTACTAACATTACAAAGGTTAAAGCCGATTGTTTCAAGACTTGATAGTTCCTTGGATGAAATTTTACAATCAGTCATTAACGAGAAATTAACATCCGTTCCTATCGTTAATTCAGAATTGGAGGAGTTCCGTCAATTAGTACTTAGAAAGTCATACTCAGTCAATAAAGATGACTTCTTAGATGACATTCCGGAGTTTAAAGAAGAAATAGAAGCCATTGAAAAAAGACTTTCAAGCCAGATGGCTGGCTTTGAAATAAGGGAAGGGCAAAAGGAGATGATGGAATTAATTGACGAAGCATTAGCGTCGAATCAACATCTCTTGGTAGAAGCGGGTACAGGAACAGGTAAATCGTTGGCTTATTTACTACCTGGGTTATTCTATGCGAAAGAATCAAAATCTTCGTTAGTGATTAGTACACATACCGTTCAGCTGCAACAGCAACTAATTGAACGAGATATGAAGATTTTAAAAGCCGCTGTCCCATTTCCATTTCGCTCAGCTGTTTTAAAGGGTAGGAGTCATTACTTATGCTTAAGGAAGTTTGAACAAAAGCTAGATGATCAAATTGACCAAAACTACGATACGCTTCTCTCTAAAGGGCAAATCCTAATTTGGCTTACAGAAACGCTTGAAGGAGATGTAGAGCAGGTGAACCTCCCAAGCGGTGGCAGATTATTCTGGAATGAAGTACAGAGTGATGCGTTGACATGTATCGGCAAGCATTGTCCTTGGTTTTCAAGGTGTTTTTATCATCGTGCAAGAAATAATGCGTATGGAGCAGATTTAATAGTTACCAATCATGCATTATTGTTTACCGATCTGACACAAGATCATCAATTACTCCCAAGCTATAAACAAGTAATCGTTGATGAAGCACATCATCTTGAAGAAGTCGCAAGTGATCACTTCGGACTGCGAACCGATTATTTTGTCTTCCACCAGTTGTTCTCAAGGTTAGGTACACTTGAAAGTAATGATTTATTACAGCAAATCTCAGTTTTGCAGGAAGAACTTAGTTTGAATTTAGAACCTACTTTAGAAAAACTCGACCAATTTACTCTTGATGTAAAATTCGAGCTAGATGAATGTTTTCGTCTCATTCATTCGACAATTGTCAATCGCTTTGGTCATTCGAACAGTGAAGTAGGAAGGAAAAGTATGCGATATTTCCCACATCAAATGACAGGGAAAGGCTGGCGTGAAATACAAGAAACAGTCTTGCGGGTACAGATGCTTTTAAAAGACGGCTTGAAGGCCATGAAAACAGTGATAGATGAGATATCGCTTGAAGAAGATGAGTTAAACTTTCAGCAGATCGGTACTTTTACTGCCTTTAAAGGTGT
The DNA here is from genome assembly GCF_004116265.1 of Anaerobacillus alkaliphilus. Classification (NCBI taxonomy): domain Bacteria; kingdom Bacillati; phylum Bacillota; class Bacilli; order Caryophanales; family Bacillaceae; genus Anaerobacillus; species Anaerobacillus alkaliphilus. The sequence goes on from NZ_QOUX01000001.1 coordinate 170,955, forward strand.
TTATGGGAATATCTCAGATGAAAAGGGCAAACTAGAAGAATTGTTGCTTCAGTATGATCCAAATTTTGTTTATTGGATGGAAGTTGACGCGAAAGGTGCTAGAAATGCAACCTTTATTTATAATAAACCAATTGAAGTATCAGAAATAATAGCGGAGAACTTCTTTAGTAAGAAGTCAAGTGTCATAATGACATCAGCAACATTAACGGTAAGAAACTCTTTTGATTACATCGTTAATCGTTTAGGTTTAGGAGATTTTGGAGTAGTTACCCGAGTAATCGAATCCCCTTTTCGCTATGCTGACCAAGTACAATTGATGATACCAACGACATTGCCAAATATTAAAGAAGTTGATGAAGCGGAATATATTTACGAGGTTGTTACTAGTATTTTAGAGATTGCCAAAGTTACGAAAGGTAGAATGTTAGTGCTGTTTACCTCCTATGATATGCTCAGAAAAGCTTATTATCAACTAAAGGATTGTATTGTCAATGAAGAGTTTGTGCTTTTTGGGCAGGGGATTAGTAGTGGTAGTCGAGCGAAACTAACAAAAAACTTTAAACAATTTGATCGTGCAATTTTGTTTGGAACAAGTAGTTTCTGGGAAGGTGTAGATATCCCGGGAGAAGACTTAAGTTGTTTAATTATCGTCAGGCTTCCCTTTTCTCCTCCTGATAATCCAGTGTTTGAGGCGAGAAGTGAGTATATTAAGGAACAAGGGAAAAGTCCATTTATGGAACTGTCGTTACCACAGGCAATCATTCGCTTTAAGCAAGGATTTGGCCGGTTAATTCGTTCATCACATGACCGCGGAGCCATTTTCGTATTTGACCGAAGAATTACTGAAACACGCTATGGAAAGCTTTTTATTCAATCACTACCAACAGTACCTTTAAAAGAAAACTCTTTACAGGAACTATTATATGACTTAGAAAATTGGTTATAATGTAAAAGATTTGAAACATGTATCTCGGAGTGATGATCTTGAAAAAAGTTTTAGCTATCGTTTTCTTAGTAATAAGTATCATTTTGTCACCGACAATCGCTTTAGCAGAGCGTGAAACGATTGAAGTCGACTTAAATCTTGAAGAGCAGGATTTAGCCTATACATTCTTCGATTTATCTAATGGGGAAGCTACCTTATTGCAATCGGGAAAAGGGCAAAATATCCTCATCGATACAGGAAGCCTTGAATCTCAAGAAGAATTAGAGCAAAGGTTGAAGATGTATGATGTTGAATTCATCGACACAATTATCATTACAAATCAAACTGAAGAGTACACGGGAAACTTGCAGTGGTTAATTGATAATTTTAATGTTAAAACTGTTATCGTTCCAGCAATTCTGAAAAATCAAATGGTATCCTTTTATTTTCTTCATGATAAAGAAGTGATTGGTTGGAAAAAGGGAGACTCAACAGAATTAATTCCGTTTTTAAAGTCGGAGGTTATTTATGTTGAGGAACGCGAAGGTGTAGATCAGGGTGCCTTAGCCATATTATTTAGCTATGGGAAACAAACATTATTGTTTATGGGCATTGCTGACAAACAAGTGGAAAAGCAATTAGTTGAAGAATATTCACTAAAATCAACAATCCTTAAGGTAGCTGATTTTGGAAGTGCGAAAGGAACTACCCAACGTTTTTTGGACGAAGTAGATCCGCAAGTGGCTATTCTTTTTAAGAAAAAGGATTTTCCAGTTAGTGAACTCGTATTGGAACGGCTTCAAGAAACGTGGATCGATATCTACCAAACATATCGATTAGGTACTGTTTCAATTAAATGTCATAATGATGATTACGAAATCTTGACAGTAAGACCAGAGGAAGAAGAGTTTTCCTTCGGATTAGCGAATAACTTATCGAAACTATTTAAAAAATAGTGTGATCTAACAAAAGGAGAAACGGATGAAACAGCTTTTTTACAATGGGGTCATTGTTACTGGGGAAAATCAGGTAGTCATACCTGACGGATTTATGGTAGTAGAAGATGGAGTCATAGAGGTAGTTGGTACACAAGATCAATTAGATCAATTTTCATCAATACCTAATAAAGTAAACCTAAAAGGTAACTGGTTAATACCAGGCCTAATAAATACACATGGACATATTGGCAGTACCTTATTGAGAGGTTATGGGGATGACCTTCCATTAGCTACTTGGCTCGAAACGAAAATGTGGCCAATGGAAGCTAAATTCACAGATGAAACTATTAATGCAGCAGCGTCACTAGCTATCTTAGAAATGCTTAAAAGTGGGACAACGACATTCTTAGAGATGTACCATCTTCATTTAGACTTAATCGCAAATTTGGTTGATACATCGGGGATCCGTTCTTGTTTGACTAGAGGAATGATAGGTCTATGTTCTAAGACTGAACAAGAAAGTAAGCTTGCAGAAGCACTACAATTAAGTAGGGATCTAAGAAAAATTGGGCAGGGGAGAATTACAACAATGTTAGCCCCTCATGCTCCTTATACATGTCCACCAGAATTTCTAGAAATGATTGTCCATGAAGCAAAGAAGCAGCATTTGCCAATTCACACGCATTTGTCTGAAACAGCAAAGGAAGTAAGTGAACACTTTACTAAGTATGGAAAAAGACCTGTGGAGCATTTAGCAGAGATAGGAGTTTTTGATGTTCATACTTTAATTGCACATGGAGTTCATTTAACGGATGAGGAACTAGACATTTTGGAGAAATATCAAGTAGCAGTTTCCCATAATCCAATGAGCAATTTAAAACTTGGATCTGGGATTGCTCCTGTTGGAAAAATGCTTAAGAAACAAATTTTGGTGTCAATTGGGACAGATAGTGCAGCTTCTAATAATAACCTAGATATGTTTCAAGAGATGCGAATGGCGGCTTTAATTCATAAAGGGAGCAGTGAAGATCCAACGGTCGTCTCAGCCAATGAGGCATTTTTGATGGCTACTTATAACGGCGCTAAGGCATTAGGGTTTGACAGTCTTGGTCTTGTCGAGGTAGGTTATGCTGCTGATTTTGTGATTGTCAATGCAGAGAAGCCCCATCTCCAACCGAATAGCCATGTTTTATCACATCTAGTTTATTCTGCATCAGGAGCAGATGTAGTAGAAGTTTATGTAAACGGCAAATGCCTAGTACGGGACGGTCAGTGTTTAACCATGGATGAAGAACAAATTATTTTTTATGCTAATAAAGCCTTTAAGAAGTTATACTCATAAAAAAAGAGGCTTAGCTCATAACTATGGTATGATCTAAATAAGCTTGCTGAGGACTTATTTAGACCAATTGAAATGAGTAAGCCTTTTGAATGATTAGGTGTAGGTTTTGGAGGTTATTTAGTTGTACTTCGTACTACATGTAAAGAGTTCATAAGAAAAAAATTAGGTTTTTCTTAATGAATTTGGAAAAGCAGTTTGTCTAAAGCAAAAACTTAATGTGTTTTCTACCTTAGGTCTTTCTGGCGATGATAAAGAAAAGCTCTCTTTTTCCATTTGGTACCAATCACATATGCTTAGGTTTGTTATTGGTTTGTTAGTAAGAGATGTCTGTTTCACGCTCACGCCTCCTTTGTTGAGCGGTATCTTTATTATCTCCGGTAAGTAGTGAGGTATGTTTAGTAATATTTAAAAGTCAAGGAAGAAAGCTTTCCATTAAAAAGTGTATAGACAAAAAGAGGGTCTAGAAAGGGAGAGTTTCGGTGAATAAAATAGAAGTAATCTCTACTGTTAAAGTTAACAAATCATCAGATTTATATAAGATAGTCGATACATGTAATCGAACACTTAAGGATCGCGATTTAATGTTTGGTCTAGCGTTAGATGAAAAAGATAAAACAAAAATGGTATTTACCATTTATCGTACATAAGGTAAACTATGGGGAAAATTTTTGGATTTATTGGTGTACTTGTAATGATATTCTTTTTTTGGCAATCTTATTTGTTCTTTTCTGAAGCTAAAGAACCTATTCGTGAAGCTAACAGTGAAGCAGCTAACTACGTAATTGAACATATTGGTGTAGAAGAATTCGTTAGTGTAAATTTTTATCATGGTTCAGAAAGCTACCAAGTATTTGAGGCACTTGATGTTAATGGCGAAGAGATCTATATCTGGGTAGCAGAAGCGTTAGATTCGCATGTCGTGAAACCAAAAAGCGATGGAATAAGTTTTGATGATGTCTCTCTTTTTATCAAACAAGAGCTAACCCCCAAAAAGTTAATTAGTATTAAGCTTGGTATGGAAAATACAATTCCATTATATGAGATAACATACAAAGATCAACAAAATCGTCTCTCCTATTATTTTATCAGTTTTAAAGATGGCACTTATTTAAAGAATTACCATTTAGCGAAATAACAATTTCAATAATTATCTGAAAAAGAACTTGAAAGCAGATTAGAACAGATTTATAGTATGATTTAAGATCATATCTTACTTAGCTTGGTAAACAAAAACAAATAAATAATTGGCTAGCTCAAGGCGCCAGCAGCTCGGTGGTAATCATCGGCCAGGCAAAAGTGAAACGATTATCTAGCAGTAATGTTTCTGCTAGGCAGGCGCTTTAAGCTTTTCTTAGTTGGATTGGGAGGAATATTAAATGAGATTAGCAAAACGAGTTTCAACATTAACACCATCATCAACATTAGCCATTACAGCAAAGGCAAAAGCTTTAAAGGAAGCTGGCCACGATGTGATTGGTCTAGGTGCTGGTGAACCAGATTTTAACACGCCAGACTATATTATTGAGGCTGCGATCAAATCGATGGAAGCCGGTCACACAAAGTATACTCCTGCTGGGGGATTACCTGCGTTAAAAGAAAGTATTATTGCTAAATTTCAAGATGACCAAGGGTTAAGCTATACTCAAAAGGAAGTTGTTGTTGCAAGTGGAGCAAAGCATGCCTTGTATTTATTATTCCAGGCAATCTTAAATCCAGAGGATGAAGTTATTATCCCAACTCCATATTGGGTTAGTTATCCAGAGCAAGTAAAGCTTGCAGAAGGAACCCCTGTCTATATTGACGGCTTAGAAGAGAATGACTTTAAAATTACAAAACAACAGCTTAAGGAAGCTATTACTGATAAAACAAAAGCATTTATTTTAAATTCACCAAGTAATCCAACGGGTTCCCTATATTCAGAAGAGGAGTTGAGAGAGATTGGCGAAGTGTGTTTAGAGCATGACATCTTAATTGTTTCTGACGAAATTTATGAAAAGCTCGTATATGGCGGAGCAACTCATATTTCAATCGCACAACTTTCGGATCAGTTAAAAAAACAAACAATTATTATCAACGGTGTTTCTAAATCACATTCAATGACAGGCTGGAGAATTGGTTATGCCGCTGGGGATGCCGAAATCATTAACTCCATGACAGATTTAGCAAGTCACAGTACGTCGAACCCTACAACAATGGCCCAATATGGGACAATTGCCGCTTACAATGTGAAAAGTGAGTTTGTTGATACAATGAGAGTTGCCTTTGAAGAGCGTCTAGATGTTGTTTATGAACAACTGGTAAGTATTCCTGGTGTGACTTGTGTTAAGCCAAAAGGCGCATTTTATTTGTTCCCAAATGTAAAAGAAGCCGTTAAAATGAACGGTTTTGCTAATGTAGATGAGTGGGTAGAAAAAATTCTTGAGGTTGAAAAAGTTGCATTGGTTCCAGGTTCCGGTTTTGGTGCGCCTGATAATGTTCGTCTTTCTTATGCTACTTCATTAGACCAAATTCAAGAAGCGTTAACTAGGATTGAAAGATTTGTGAAAAATAATATCCAAGCATAGAACTACAACCCTCCATAGCGTTGATTCTCTATCTAAACAGTTGTATAATGGTAAAAGTCAGTAAGTTGACTTGCTTTATTATACATATTAGATAGATACAATGTTTATGGAGGGTATTTTTTGTGAAGACGACTATTTCTCAAGTTGGAAAATATACAGATCAAGAGGTTACCATTGGTGCTTGGTTAGCTAACAAGCGCTCAAGTGGAAAAATTGCATTTTTACAATTACGCGATGGGACAGGCTTTATCCAAGGAGTGGTTGTAAAAGCTGAGGTTGCAGAAGAAGTTTTTACTTTAGCAAAAAACATTACGCAAGAATCTTCACTATATGTAAAAGGTATCGTTCGTAGTGATGAGCGTGCTCCATCTGGCTATGAGTTAACAGTAACAGGAATTGAAGTAATTCATGAAGCTGTGGACTATCCAATTACACCTAAAGAGCATGGAACAGAATTCTTAATGGATCATCGTCACTTATGGTTACGATCTAAGCGTCAACATGCTGTAATGAAGGTTCGTAATGAGTTAATTCGTGCAACTTATGAATTTTTTAATGAGAATGGGTTTACAAAGGTTGATCCCCCAATCTTAACAGGAAGTTCAGCTGAAGGAACAACAAATCTCTTCCATACGAAATACTTTGATGAAGACGCATATCTTTCACAAAGTGGTCAGTTGTATATGGAAGCAGCGGCAATGGCTTTAGGAAAAGTATTTTCTTTTGGTCCAACGTTCCGTGCGGAAAAATCAAAAACACGCCGTCATTTAATTGAGTTCTGGATGATTGAGCCAGAGATGGCCTTTGTTGACCATGAGGAAAACTTACAAGTTCAAGAGCAATATGTTAGCTATATGGTTCAATCAGTGCTTAAAAACTGTCAGCTTGAACTAAGCGTCCTTGGTAGAGATACTGCTAAGTTAGAGCAAGTAGTTGGCCCGTTTCCTCGTATTTCTTATGATGATGCCATTAAATTTTTACAAGAGAATGGTCATGAAATCGAGTGGGGAGAAGATTTTGGTGCACCTCATGAAACAGCAATTGCTGAAAGCTTTGACAAGCCTGTATTCATTACAAACTACCCTGCAGAAATCAAAGCATTTTATATGAAGCCAGATCCAAATCGTCCAGAAGTAGTCCTTTGTGCCGATATGATAGCTCCAGAAGGCTATGGGGAGATTATTGGTGGAAGTCAACGTATTGATGATATGGAATTACTAGAAGAACGCTTTAAGGAACACAATCTATCTGAAGAAACGTATAAGTGGTATTTAGATTTACGCCGTTATGGTTCCGTTCCACATTCAGGTTTCGGTTTAGGCCTTGAAAGAACTGTAGCTTGGGTATGTGGGTTAGAACATGTTCGTGAAACAATTCCATTCCCACGTTTACTAAATCGTCTATATCCTTAAAGAAGTTAGGATCTAAAAAACCCCGAAGCTCGGGGTTTTTTCATTTGACTTAGGTACTGTGAGCTTGTGTTTTACGCGTTTTTTTAAGGCTCTTTTCGTAACACCGTGGCTTTTTTATCCTAAAATAATCGGAAAAATAACCTAGATGAAGATATCAGCCAATAAATTATGTAAGAAAAGAGCAGTACTTACAAAATTAGTGGTAAATTCTTAGTAATTTGTGTAAAAATCCGGCTTTTGGGATTTTTACGAAAGAAATAAACTTTGCGAAAACTGCCTTTTTTAAAAATGATGATATAATGGAATTGAGGTGGAATTATGGATCGTGATATGTTAATTAATTGGATAAACGAAGGAACAATTTCAATTCCTGCTCGTCTAATTCAAGATTATAAAAAATTAGGTCTTAACGAAACTGAAGCTATGCTTCTTGTTCATGTTTTTTCGTTTTTGGCTAAGGGTACTAGTTTTCCAACACCTGAATTACTTGCTAGTCGAATGAGTCTTTCCGATAAAGATTGTTTAGATGTTTTACAAAGCTTAATGAAACGCGGATATTTAGAACTTCAAGAAGGAAGAGATGAGAACAATAACTTCTCTGAGGTTTTTTCTCTTGCTCCTCTATGGGACAAGCTCTTAATGTTGGATTACGAGCTTAAGTTAGATAAAGAAGACAGAGAAAAAGAAGAGGACGAACGTACGCTTTATCACTTATTTGAAAGCGAATTTGGTCGTCCCTTATCTCCAATGGAGTGTGAACTAATTACGATGTGGATCGATCAAGACCAGTATAATCCTGGTATTATAAAGGCTGCGTTAATGGAAGGTGTAGTATCCGGTAAGCGAAATTTGCGTTATATTGATCGGATTTTAATTGAATGGAACAAAAATGGAGTCCGAACCATCCAAGAAGCAAAAGAATACGGACAAAAATTTCGTAACCATCAGTACAAAACAACACCTCAACAAACAACCGAGCCCAAAAAGAAGTTTCCTTCCTATAACTGGTTGAAGGAATAACGAAATAGTAAAACCTAGGTTTATTAACTTGAAAGGAGGGGTAGAAATTGCTAACTAAAAAGCAAATTGAAGAAGAAGTTCTAGTGGAGATGGAAAAGATGTTTCCTGAAGCCCATTGTGAACTAAATCATGAAAACCCCTTTGAACTTACGATTGCTGTGCTGTTATCGGCACAATGTACTGATGTTCTCGTGAACAAAGTAACAAAAGACTTATTTCAGAAATATAAAACACCAGAGGACTATTTAGCTGTTCACTTAGAAGAACTAGAAAATGATATCAAGAGAATTGGGTTGTATCGAAATAAAGCTAAGAATATAAAAAAACTCTGTCTATCCCTTCTTGAGGACTATGGTGGTGAGATCCCTAGGGAGCGGGATGAATTAGTTAAGTTAGCAGGTGTAGGACGTAAAACTGCTAACGTAGTGACATCAGTAGCTTTTGGAGTTCCAGCTATTGCAGTCGATACTCATGTCGAACGAGTTAGTAAAAGACTTGGCATTTGCAAATGGAAGGATTCCGTCCTCGAAGTAGAAAAGGCACTGATGCGTAAAATACCGGAAAATCTTTGGTCTGACACTCATCATCGTTTTATCTTCTTCGGTAGATATCACTGCAAAGCTCAATCACCTCAATGTGAAATTTGTCCGTTGTTACATCTCTGTCGGGAAGGGAAAAAACGGTTAAAGGGGACGACGAAACATGACAGGAATTAAAGTTCCCCTCTCATTTCTATTACCTCCATTTTACGAGGAACGTATAGATGTTTCACTTGACCTAACAGCAAGTTTTGAAGAAATAATTGATAAAGAGCCACTAATCTTTGATATTCTGTCGGAGTTGAATGAGGAATGCTTAAAGCCTTGGGAAGAAAAAGAGAAGTATATCCCTAGTTTACTTGGGAAGGGCAAAGAGCTCGAACCTATGATCACCAATTTTTTTCAAATGCGCGACCGAGCAGGCGCTCTAGTACCAATGAAACAAATGGTTAAAATATTTCTGGCATTTCTCTTTTGGACAAACTCTCAACCAGTGCATAACTTAGTTCAAATTAAGGATGCTGTATCGGATTTGAAAATCAAACCTGTGAATGTTGAAGAAAGGTTAAGCTATATCTTGTCAGCACCAAATCATCATCATGCCTTTACCCAATTGAAGGAGCTTTTTGTGGAGCTACAAAAAAAATATGCAATTTCAAAATTAAAGTAAAAAAAAGGAGGTGCTTCTAATCGAAAGCACATCCTTTTTTGGTTAAATTCTTTTAGATGTTAGTTACCGCCAGTGTTATCATCATCGTCGTCGTCATCATCGTCATCATCATCATCATCATTCCCACCGCCAATGATGTCTATTGGGTTAGGAATTGTAATTGGACTTTCAGGTTCTTCTGTTTCTGGTTCATCTACTTCTTGATATTTTTGTGGAACAATGATGGTTAGTTCTTGTGAGTCACTTCGTAGTTGTTCATTTAAGATTGAAACTGCTGTGACTCTAAAACGGTAGGTAGCATCGTCCTCAGGATTATAAATAATATGCTGCATCTCATCCGATAAAGACAGAACCGAGAATGGCCCATCATTTATTGACATTTGAAGCTCGAATACATAATTATGACGTTCCTCATTAGGAAAAGTCCAAGTTAAAATCATTTGATCTGTAACCTCGTGATATTCTCCCATAAAATCCTGTGGAGAAGCTGGTTTAGCGAATAACTCAGATACATCAGTTGGTTCAGTACCTTTGACAAAATACTCATAAACAACTTCACTAGAAGGAGTTGTAGGACTTGGTAAAAGACCAGTCTTACGTTCTACCCCTACTTTTACGACAGATGGAGGTTGTTTGAAGTCGGGTGTTTCCACATTTTTTGAGATCTCAGTCATTAACGCTTTAAAAAGATATTTGGCTACATGTTCACTTTTTCCATCATACTTAATATAGCCATCATTTGGTGTATTGTAACCAGTCCATACAGCAATTGAATAGTTAGTTGTGTAACCTGCAAACCAAATGTCCTTGGCGCCATTATCAATATTAAAACGCTTCTTTTCTTCTTCATCAAAGTTTGACGTACCTGTTTTCCCAGCCATCGGAAGTCCGTCAACTCTTGCCCGATTTCCTGTCCCATCTGGACCAACTGCTGATTTAAGCATATCAGTAATCATGAAAGCAGTATAATCACTCATTGCAATCGTTCCTTCTGGAGCGAGGTTAATCGTCCGTCCGTCAGGGAAAACAATTTTTCTAACAGCATGAGGCTTATGGTAGACACCGTCATTACCGAAGGCAGCATAAGCGCCAGCTAATTCTAAGGTTGAAAAACCATTAGTAAATCCGCCAAGCGAGTAGGCTTCTTGGATCGTGTCTACAGGGATACCTAAGCTTCTTCCAAACTGTGCTGCTTGATCAGTGCCTACAGCTTGAAATGCCTTTAAAGCAGGAATATTTAACGATTTTTGCAGTGCAAACCGCATTGAGACGTTACCCGAGTATCTGTTATTAAAGTTTCTAATTGGAACTCCATTTGAATATTGATGTGGCTCATCCGTAATTTGGTGAAAAGTAGACCACTTTAGATGTTCAATCGCCGGACCGTAATCTAAGATGGGTTTAATTGTCGATCCAGGCGAACGTCTTGGATCAGTCGCCCAGCTATAGCCACGAGCAACAGCGTCTTTTTGTCTGCCGCCTCCAATTGCTCTAATTGCGCCAGTCTTTGTATCAATGAGTGTAATCCCAGCTTGCATGGCATCGTCAGGAAATTCAATAATATCTGATTGTAGAAGATTATCAGCATATGTTTGTGCTTCTTGATCTAATGTTGTATAAATTCTCAAACCACCAGTGTAAATGTCATTCGCTGTAATGCCTTCAATTGCTTCAACTTCATCCAAAACTTGGTTAAGGAAAGCCCAGTAAGGATAAGACTCTTTTTCTGAGCGCTTTAATTGTGCTTCTACTGGGACAGCTTTGGCTCGCTCAGCCTCGCTAGCTGTTATCTTCCCATGGCGCTCCATTAAGGTTATAACCGTATCACGACGCTTTTGGGCATGTTCTGGATTTTTAAACGGGTTAAAGAAATTAGGACGTTGTGGAATTCCTGCTAGTAGGGCCACATCTTCAACGGTTAATTCCTCTAAGCTTTTACTAAAGTAGCGATCAGCAGCCTCGACGACTCCCCAGGCTCCTTCAGAAAAGAAAATAGCATTCAAATACATTTCTAAGATTTGGTCTTTTGAATAAGATTGTTCTAATTTAATCGCCAAATACTGTTCTTGTAATTTTCTTGTGAGTTTTTTCTCGGAACTTAAGAATAAGTTTTTTACTACCTGTTGGGTAATCGTACTAGCACCTTCTGCTCCGAACCCACCAGTCACATTTGCCCTAAGGGCACCACCAATCCGACGCAGATCTATACCAAAATGGTCTCGGAAGCGTACATCTTCAACAGAGATAAATGCATCTTCAAGCAGCTGCGGGATCTCAAGAATACTTGCCGAACGCCTATTTTCCGACGCACTTAATGTCGTAAATAGAACGTCGTTTTGATCAAGAATTTCTGGATTGTTTGCTAATGTTAGTTTACTTGGATCTAGGGATGGTGCATCCTTAATGATTGAAAATACGGTAACAGCACCTGCGATCACTAAGGTAAGCATAAAAATTGAAAAAGCAATGAATATCTTTTTCCAAACTCCCTTTTTTGCACTGGAGTTTTTATTGTTTGTTTCTTTTAGTTTACGACGACCTTGCCTTGTACGAATATCTTCTGACATGATCCATCTTCCTTTCAAATTAAGAAAAATAAATAGATTTTACGATTGATAAGTAGTCAATTCTAGGATAGAGACCTAATGGGATATGGTGACCTAAGCTCTCGATCTCTGTTTTAGGTATCGATTTTCTAGCTTTTTCTTGAACTTCCCAATAAGAACATAAATGTGTAGCATCTAATAGAAAAACTTCGTCTGTGACAGAAAATCGTAATAATGTAAAACAAATTCCGTCCTGAAGGAGAACTTGTCTCATATGTTCTATCTGATGTTTATGAAAGTTCTTTAAAGGAAATGACGTTTTATTTTTTGTTTCCTTCGCTTCAAAGTCGATATATTTACCATTAAATACGCCATTATAATCGGTGGTCGAGGCCTGCTGAAAATAAGCCTCACGAACAACTGCCGCACTTCTCTTCGGATAATCGACTTTAACAATTTGAAGTGGTGTTGGTTTTTTGTGAATAACGGCAATCCCTTTTGCCAAATAATACTCGTTAGTACTATTAATATCTTCTTCCAGGCTCATCCCGCGATTCCCATAGGAGATACTACTATTTTGTTTTTTAGATTGATGACGATCTTTGTTAACTGGCGTGTAGGCTTTGCCGTTTGGATAACGAATTGACATTTGGTTGTTGCACCCTTTTCGAGTATTTCTACATGTAAAGAACTTGGTTACATCATTAAATCATACCATATTTTTAAACTATTGAATAGATATGGGGAGATTGGGTAGGGGGCTGACAAAATTTTCACATTAACTTTGCAAGAGAAAAAGTATATTGAGTTAATCAAAAAAATTACAGAGCAAGGAAATATAGATAATATTTCACGTACCGTATTTTATGATGATTTTTATTTAAGGAACAAAGAAATCATTTGGGCCTATTTGGCAAGTATTGTGTCGAGAAATGCGGGTTGGAATATGACTGATTTAGAGAGCGAGGTATTTCGTGAACTTATTCCACAAGACTATCGTGAGATATTGTACTTAACATACGAGAGAGCAAACTGGTTAATTTTTCTTGACGCATTTCCACAACTTTGTCTTTATGAAATCTCTAAAAATGCTGGAAAGCCTTTGTTTCATCTATTGAAGTTTTTTCATGTCTCTAAATTCATGGAGGAAAAGTGGCAGGAATTCTGGGTTCATAAGGATATCAATCGCCTCTGTACGGCTCTTATCATAAATGAACAACATGTTATTCAAAAACCAGTCATTGATGATCCTTTTTATAGTGATAAAGTCTTTCGAAGTCTTCCTTATGTCATCGAGGATAAACTGCATTTTAGCACCGTATTTTTTCCTACACTAAAAGGCAAATTGTATGGTTATTCAGTACATGGATTTACGAAAGTAAGAAACCGAATTGAGCTTGGAAAACGTTTAGCTTGGCTATTGTTTCATCCTCAGTATCGTCAAGAAATACGTAAGTTTGCGTCAAAAGTAAAGCATACTGGTTCAAGGTATGATTATGAGAGATACGTGAAGAAGATCAAGAGAAAACGGACGCCGACACTTAGGTCTACTTACCCCGTCATTGCTCATCATCGAAGCAATTTGTCGGATTGGTATAGTGAGAAGCAACAAAAGAAGATTGAGCAGTACTTTTTGCCACCAAAGGTAATCAGAAAAGTAGATTTAACAGACTGGTATTACAAAAAACAACAGCAACTAGAGCTAGCAGCGAAGATAGAACACGTATTACTCCAATTACTAAAAAGAAAGGCTGACACGCGATAAGTGTCAGCCTTTCTTAGCTTAGTTATTCTGCTGGACGATCTGGGCCCTCTAACTTTTTATCACCATAGCCTGGTTTTGGCTCCATTTCACGTTGCTTTTCATTACTTTGAGATTTTTTCACTTGTTCTTTGCTACGTTTACTCATATGTATCACCCCCTTTAGAGAGGTTTATCTTACTTTCTTAGTTTTTCCTCGATGTTGAAAATTCATGTAATAGAAATAAATTTTTGCCATAATTACACTTTCTTTGACGAACGAAAACTAGTTTTGTCAAGGGTGAAGGTATAAAAAAATAGATAAAGAATTACCTATATAAATTAGTTTTGAAAGGGGCAGCGTTATGGAAAAAGTATTTAAAACAAAAGAAGTATCTGAGGAGTTAGGTGTAAATCCGACGACAATTCAAAGATGGATCAAATACTTTGACATCCCATGTAAAACAAATGAATTGGGTCACTACTTAATCGGTGAGAAAGAATTAGAATCTCTTAATAAAATAAAAGAACGTCTGAATAGAGGGTTTACGATGAAGGAAATACGCGAAAAAAATGATCCCGTGCAGATTGTAAAGGAGAAAAGAGAAAAGATGGTTGCAGCCAATGTTTTTGAGGACAAGTTAGAACAATTAATGATTCATATTGAGCAGCTTGAAAGAAAGCTGTCTGTTAAGGCCGATGAGGTTGTGGAATATCAGGTGTTACAACATCGTACGGAACTGGATAGTTTATTTTCGATGATTACAAAGATTGATGAAAGAATGAGTAAAATTGAACAGCACCTCCCAGAGATGGAAAAGAAAGTTGTCGGGGGAGTTGAAAACAACGTGCCTGAGCAATATAGAAAGCCTCGTCCAAAAAGTAAATTAATGAGTATTTTTTCTTTATAAGTTTGTAAAAAATTAATGGACACTATTTGTAAGGATTAGATACAATGGAAGAAACTTGTAGTGGGGTGGTCCAATGTTAAAACATTTAGTGTCAGCCGAATGGCTTAGAGAACGAATGAATGATGGGAATATACGAATACTAGACTGTCGCTTTGAATTAGGAAAACCCAATGCTGGGTTTGATGCGTATCTTGCAGATCATATTCCAAATGCGGTGTATGTTGATCTTGAAAAGGATATGTCTGGTCAGAAATCTCTTCATGGCGGTAGACATCCACTTCCTAGTCTACAAGAATTTGCGTCAAAAGTATCAGCTGTAGGAATTGACCATACAGTGACAGTAGTGGCCTATGATGATCAAGGAGGCGCAATGGCCTCTCGGTTAGCTTGGTTACTTAGCTATCTTGGCCATAAGAATGTCTTTGTTTTAAATACTTCATATTCAAGTTGGAAAGATAGTGGCTTTCCGGTAACAGACGAAATTCAAGAGTTTTCAAGTGCAAACTTCGAAACGGAGATTAATGAGCAAATGCTTTGTACAATGGAAGAAGTAAGAGAGGCAATCAAAAAAGACAACGTAGTACTACTTGATAGTCGAGAGAACATACGCTACTTAGGTATTGAAGAGCTAATTGATAAAGAAGCTGGCCATATTCCAACAGCTAAAAATGCTTTTTGGAAAGAGGGAGTTAGTAACAATGGTGCTTGGCTCTCTACAGAGGAGCAAGAAGAAAGATTTAAGATGATTGAGCGTGGTAAAGAAGTAATCGTCTACTGTGGTTCAGGTGTTACAGCCTGTCCAAACGTCTTAACACTCCAATCCTTACGCTATGAGAATGTAAGACTATATGTAGGTAGTTGGAGTGATTGGATTTCCTATCCGGAAAATCAAATAGAGAAATAGGTAGCCGAGAAGGTTACCTTTTTTATTTTTTCTGTATGGAAGGTTAAGAAGTAACCGATAATGGAGGAGAAACGACTCCACGAGGTGATTAAATGAATTACAAATTATTGTTTACAATTATTTTCTTGCATGTTGTATTTATTATTTCAGGGTACTTTGTTTTGCAATATGCTGTTTTCTTACTACTTTCTCAAGCAGTCTCTGTACATATCTTAGGTTATTTATTTCTATTACTGTTTCTTGGAATTTGTGTCCTAATTCATTATTTAGTTGTTGATCTATATGGTATCAAGGCTTCATTCCGCAGAAAATGGATCTTTAGTGTTAGTGGGATGTGCTTTTCAACTTTTGTTGCGTTTTTGTTTTTAGCATTTCTATTTTAAACTAAAAAAGCCCCAATAGAATGGGGCTTTTTGGTTTACACTGTTGGTGGTGTAAATGTACGTCCAGCAAATTCGTTGTCTAACATAAAGAAAGCATTGCTGTCATTTTCAATACGTCTTAATTTTTGTATGATCGTATCAAAGCTAGCTTCTTCTTCTACTTGCTCTTCAATAAACCATTTTAAGAACGTCATAGTTGCGTGCTCACGCTCGTTTAACGCAATATCTGCAATATTGTAAATTTTCTTCGTAACTGACTTTTCATGTGCTAACCCTTTTTCGAAAGCATCAAGAACTGACTTATACTCATTACTTGGATCCTCGAAACCTGTAATTACTGCTCTGTGTCCAATGTCATTAATAAAGTTATAAAACTTCATCGCATGAAATCTTTCTTCTTCTGCTTGAACAAGGAAAAAGTTTGCAAATCCATCCAGACTTTCAGACGAGCAGTATGCTGCCATAGCTAGATAAACTTGTGCTGATTCAAACTCAAAGTTCATTTGATCGTTTAAAGCTTTTACTAAAGTTTCACTTACCATTTAAAAAACTCCCCTTATAAAAATACTGTTTTAACAGTATAACATACCTGTTAAATTTCTTTAAAATTTTTCTATATCAAAAACCCGGAAGCCTTCTCTTTCTAGCTTCTGAACGATTTCATGGAATTGTTTTTCTGTAGTATCCTTCGGTAACGTTACAATTACTCTTCGTAAGAAGGTACTTTCATTATCCAATGTTAGTAAGCTTTGGATGTTACAGTATTTTTTAATAATTGTAACAATATTCTTTAAAGCTCCCTGATATTCATGTGTTGAAATGGTTAGAGCATAACTACCAGTTTTTACACCCCATGAGTCTTCAAGAAGTGACATAACGTTTGCATGTGTCAATATACCAGAGAAGTCTCCATTTTCTTTTAATACTGCCACGTAAGGGTACTTTTTGATTGTGAAGAAAATTTTAAAGAAAGACGAATCTTCATATGTAACGATATCCTCGTCTCTAATTAATTTCATAATACTATCTGTAATTGGCCCAGCGTTTTTCACCATATATTCGTAAATTCTTGATTTGTAGATATTACCCATAAACTTTTTGTTGTCTTTGTCTAAGACTGGAATACAGCGGAACCCTGTTTCTTCTAGTACTTCTAATGCTTCTTGAATCGTGTAATCTTCAGTACAAACTTTAACATCTTTCTTTGGAATAGCGTTGTACTTAATTTGCATAGGGGTGGCCTCCTAAATTTTTTCAGGTATACCTATATTATACTAGACAGATAGTGCAAATTCCTTCTTATAATAAGAACGAAATATGAATATTTAGGTATGATTACTTTTTCCCACATAATATATTCCTCAAACTGGTATTTGTGCATAGTCCATAAATTTGCGATGCAACAAAAAAATTTGTAAGATAAACACAAGGAACGATAGAGGAGAAAAACTAATGATAAAGCTACAATTTTTAGGCACTTGTGCAGGAATACCCTCTAAACAACGAAATGTTAGTTCATTAATTGTCCAAATGCTTCAATATGAAGATGAATGTTGGATGATTGATTGTGGAGAAGGGACACAACAACAACTGCTACACTCGTCACTAACGTTACATAAAATCTCTAAAATATTTATTACTCATCTACACGGAGATCATATTTATGGGTTACCTGGCGTCCTTGGTAGCCGGTCGTTTCAAGGGGCCACTTCTAAACTGCAAATATTTGGGCCAAAGGGTATTAAAGAATTTATTGAGAAAACATTGTCAATCTCAAACACGTATGTCAGATATCCACTTGAAATTTACGAAATAGAAGAGGGTACTATCTGTAAAACTGACACATTTACGTTTAAAGCAATTCAACTTGAGCATGGGATACCTTCCTTTGGTTATCGTATAATCGAAAAGGATATACCCGGAGAATTATATGTGGACGAACTAAAAAAATTAGGCATACTTCCTGGACCAATTTATAAAAGGCTGAAGTGCGGCGAAACTGTTCGATTGGATAACGGCTTAGAACTAACTGGTACAGATTTTCTTGGACCTACGAAAAGAGGGAAAATTATCGCTGTTGGAGGAGACACGAGAGCGTGTGAAAATCAAAAGAAGCTAGCGTTAGATGCTGATATCTTAATACACGAGGCGACCTTTCTGCATAAAGATGTGCAATTAGCATTTGAACATTATCATTCAACAGCGTATGAAGCAGCAAAGCTTGCAGTTGAGAGTGGAGCAAAAGCATTATTTTTAAATCATATCAGCTCAAGATATTCAAAGGGTGTAGAAGAACTACTTGAAGAAGCAACAGCCATTTTTACACCTACATTTATTCCAAATGATTTAGAAACATATCTTGTTAAACAAAATGGTGATGTCAGTAGTCTCTAATTTGAAAAGTTCTCCAGAATAAATTGAACGTAATAATGCCACATTAACCTTAGAAGTTCATGATCATTTCAGGAGGTTTTATTAATGGGGACTCACGATCAAATTAGACAACAGTTACAACAAGTAGATGAAATTTTGCAATTTGCTGAAAGTCAATTAAATTCCGCAAAACAGGTTCAAGGCGGAGATGAACTAAAGTATGATGAGGCACAACAACAACTTGAACAGGTAAACATGCAAATTGAACGGCTTCTCTCAAGTGCTACACCAGAACAAAGAGACGAGCTTACTAGAGCAAGACAACAAGTAAATCAAATGCAAAACAAAATGATATTAGGAATTTAAAGGCTGTGTCTGACAGCCTTTTTTTGTTGGGTATATGTGTTATTCTTTTGTTTACCAACTGAACAATATTGTTATAATCTAGTAAAAAGGAGTGTGAAGATTGATGAAAGCTTTACTTATCATTGATTATACGAATGATTTTGTCGCAGATGACGGTAGTTTAACGTGTGGTAAGCCAGCTCAGGATATAGAAGAAAGAATTACAGAGATCACTAAAGAGTTTGTTGAATCTAACGATTATGTACTATTCGCAGTAGATGTACACGAAAAAGATGATCCTTATCACCCTGAAACAAAGTTATATCCACCTCATAATTTGAGGAATAGCAAGGGAAGAGATCAGTATGGACGTTTAGGTAGCTATTACGAACAACTTCAACAGAGTAAGAATCTTCAAGTAGATTGGGTTGATAAAACAAGGTATAGTGCATTCTGTGGAACCGACATCGAAATGAGACTAAGAATGAGGAATATTACAGAAGTTCACTTGGTAGGGGTTTGTACTGATATTTGTGTTCTTCACACAGCTGTCGATGCATATAATAAAGGCTTCCAAATTGTCGTGCACGAAGATGCTGTTCAGAGTTTTTCTCAGTCTGGACACGAATGGGCACTTAATCACTTTACTGCTGCATTAGGGGCGAAGGTAGTTCGCAAAAATTCGTAAAGTTATGTGAACATATAGTTTAATTGCAGGAAATTTCGTCGCCTTACCGAATACAACTAAAAACGGATGGAAGACAGGGGCATACTAAGAGTTGCCTCTTTTTCATAATTTCAATGAATGTTAAAGGCGGAACGCAAATGGAACCTCAACTTCTCTTAACTTTTATTATTTTACTAATAACTACAGTATTCTTTATGATCGGAAAAATTAGAGCAGACTTAGTTGCAGTTTGTTCTTTACTAACATTGGTTTTGACTGGAATTATCACAACAGGCGAAGCGTTAGCTGGTTTTTCTAATTCAATTGTCATTATGATTGCAGGCTTGTTTGTTGTTGGTGGTGGAATTTTCCGTACTGGTTTAGCAAGAATGGCAGGAAATTATTTGTTACGGTTTGCAGGAAATAGTGAAAAAAAACTATTACTCTTTCTAATGCTGTTGGTAGCTTTGTTGAGTGCATTTATGAGTAATACCGGAACAGTGGCGGTCTTAATGCCGGTAGTTATTAGCTTAGCTTTGGGAATGAAGAAAAGTCCTGCACTATTTTTAATCCCCCTTGCTTTTGCAAGTAGCCTAGGTGGAGTGTTAACACTTATTGGAACGCCACCAAATCTAATCGTTAGTCAAATTCTTGTGGACAACGGTTATGCTAGACTCAGTTTTTTTGACTTTACTGGAGTAGGTCTTGTTGCATTAGTTACTGGGATCATCTTTTTAATGACCGCAGGTAAAAAACTATTACCATCAGGAAATTCAAGGGCAGTACCTAGCAGTCAAAAGGAAACAAGCTCTTCTGAATTAGTCAATCATTTTCAGATATCTGAACAATTGCATCGTGTAAAGGTGCAACCACTATCTCCAATGATCAATAAACCACTTTCTGACTTACAGTTACCTAGGAAATATCATGTAAGTATTATCCACATTGAGCGTGGCTATCGAGAAAATCCTATTTTTACTGGTGTACAGCAACTACCTGCTACTTCTGCTACCGTTATTAAAGAAAACGATGTCTTATATATTCAAGGTAATTGTGATGATGTAGCAAGTTTTCAAAAAGATTATTTGTTAAGAGTTTATAAAGAGGAATTAGTAAAACCTACAAAGTTAGTTTCCAAGAATTTCGGTGTTGCTGAGGTTTTGCTAACACCTCAATCCAGCTTTATTAACCGAACAATTGCAGATTTAAATTTTCGTGAGAAGTACCATGTAAACATTTTAGGAATAAATCGAAAAGGAAAATATCAGTTGGAAAATTGTTCCGAACAACCATTAAAGTTTGGAGATGCCTTATTGGTCCAAGGAAGATGGCTTGATTTAGAATTATTGTCAAAGGAAACAGAGGATGTGGTTGTACTCGGGCAAACAAAAGAACAAGCAAGCATGGCCGCAGCAAATGGGAAAGCACCTGTAGCAGGGGCAATTATGCTAGGAATGCTAATAATGATGACGTTAGAAATTGTTCCAGCTGTTACTGCAGTATTGATAGCCGCAGTTCTTATGGTTCTAACGGGCTGTCTTCGTAATATGGAAGATGCGTACGGGAATATAAATTGGGAAAGTGTTGTACTCATTGGTGCGATGTTACCGATGGCTACAGCGCTAGAAAAAACAGGTGGTATCTTGTACTTATCGGATTATATGATCGGTACATTGGGAATGTACGGTCCATTAGCACTGCTTGGAGGATTTTATTTTGCCACGATGCTATTTAGTCAATTTATAAGTAATACGGCAACAGCAGTTCTTTTTGCACCAATTGCTATTACGACTGCTATCAATGTCGGTGCAAGTCCTTATCCATTTTTAATTGCAGTTTCTGTTGCAGCGAGTATGGCTTTTGCTACTCCTGTAGCCTCGCCAACAAATGCATTAGTTATGACAGCGGGAAGCTATAAATTTAGTGACTTTGTCAAAGTTGGTGTTCCACTTCAATTGGTGATTTGGATCATGATGATGCTTTCGATTCCTTATTTTTTTCCGTTATAATTACTTTCAAAAACTTTATTTAGATTGTTGACAAAGCGTAATTATTCCGTTATTCTCAGTTTAGAATTAAATACCTCGTTAGGTGAGGCTCCTGTGCTGGAGATATGCTGCTGCCCAAAAACGTCGAAAGACGCCAATGGGTCAACAGAAACCATCGACATAAGGTGGTTTTTAACGTAGCTGGATGTTTATCCTATGCCGCACAGTGCTAAAGCTCTACGAATGGAGGAAACGAAGCTTATTTGTGTTACCCTTGGTAACTACAACTTATTTGTGACGTGCATCAGCACCTTCATTCGTGAAGGTGTTTTTTACGTTTAAAACATATGGGGGTGGGGAAATGGATAGTGACTTGTGTAGGAGGACGAACAATAGCTTGAACATATTTACAGGAAATTTGAAAAATACTACTACTAAGACTTTGAGGAAGTTCATTTTTCTACATCCCAGATGGTAGTTGATGAATTCCTATAGGAGGAATCGTCATGGTAAGATTAGATCAAGAAAATCGTGAGATATATACAAAACAAATCATTCAAACTTTAGTTGATCAAAACATGAATGACTTTAGAGAGCTCTTCTTTGAGTTACATCCAACAGACCAAATTGACTTATTAAATTCTGTTACTAAAAAACAACGAACTGTTATCTATAAGTATGTAAAACCAGAGGAATTTGCTGAAATTTTCCAAGGTCTTGAAGTTACAAAACAAAAGCTCTATATTAGCGAATTACAGCAAAACTATGCCATCGATGTGATTAACCATATGCCTTATGATGACATTGCTGACTTTTTTGCCCAACTCCCAGAAAGCACAAAGGAATTATACTTAAGCAAAATGGCTAAAGAAGAAGCTGAGGAAGTTATTCAATTACTTAAGTATAATGATCAAACAGCCGGAGCCATTATGACGACTGAGTATATCTCCGTCTCCTCAGCAGATACTGTAGCCAATGTGATGGGGCGTTTACGGATCGAAGCACCAGAAGCAGAGACGATCTACTATTTATATGTCGTTGATGAACAACTTAAGCTAGTAGGCGTTGTTTCGTTAAGGGACTTAATTGTTGCAAGACTAGAACAAAAAATTGATGAAATCATGTTAACTCGTGTAAAGTCCGTGGAAACTCACACTGACCAAGAGGAAGTAGCTAGAATTATGAGAAAGTACGACTTCCTAGCTGTACCGGTAACAGCACAAGGAAAGCTTGTCGGGATTGTTACTGTTGACGATATTATGGACGTTGTTGAAGAAGAAACGGAAGAGGATTTCGGGGAAATCTCAGCTGTTCGTGGATCGATTGATACGAATATCTCAGCGTTTACTGCAGGTAAAAAACGTGCCCCTTGGATTGTCGTGCTAATGTTTTTAGGACTAATAACTGCAGGTGTTATTGGTGAGTTTGAAGAAACGCTTGAAGCTTATATTTTACTTGCCGCATTTATTCCATTAATTATGGACTCAGCAGGGAATACGGGTACTCAAGCTCTAGCTGTTGTCGTTCGTGGTCTAGCAGTTGGTTCAGTTGATAGTTCTTCAATCGGAAAAATGTTAAGACGTGAATTTGGAACAGGGGTAATCCTAGGGGTAATAGCTGCTATAACATTAATGATTGTAGTCCCATTCTTATATCCTGAAGGTGGGTTCCTACTAGCTGCTATCGTAGGTGTATCATTATTCTTAACATTATGTTTTTCTACAATGGTCGGAGCGACAGTACCACTAATTATTAATAAATTGAAGATTGATCCAGCCGTTGCATCTGGTCCATTTATCACTACGATTAATGATATTATGGGCTTAATTATCTACTTCTCTCTTGCAACTGCTTTGTTAGATTACTTACCCGAAATGTAAGTTAAATAAATAGCACAGGTCTATTTAAGGCACCTTCTTGTTGAAGGTGCCTTAATTTATATTCTGATTAAATTAAATTTAACTAGGTGATACTACAGTTCATTACTACAATTAGTGATATTATTGGGCTGTTAACGTACTTTTCAGTTGCCACAACACTCCTACATTATTTATAGTAGGATTAGAGTGAGGAGGAACGGATTTGAATGCACCAGTTTTTTCATTAGCTACAATGCTTGAAAATAAAGAAGTATCTTTAGATTCATTTTTAGGTAAACCTGTGATGCTAACCTTTTGGGCCTCTTGGTGCCCAGATTGTCATCGAGACTTACAATTAAAGAATCAATTCTATAGATCCATTAATTCGGATCAATTAGTGTTTTTAACCATTAACGTAACAGGCAGGGAAGGAAACCCTGATGACGGTGTAAAATTCATAAAAGAAAATCATTACTCATTTCCAGTTTTAAAGGATCTTGGCACAAAAATGTATGATGCCTATCAATGTATGGGAGTTCCGACAACGATCTTGTTAAATAAAGATCATGAAATAGTGGAGAGATTTAATGACAAAGCAAGTTTTACAGCGATTCTCGGTAGTATAGGTAAAATTATATAAAACTATTGACATTTACGTTAACGTAAATGTTATTTTTTTATAAGAGGATAATTAAGAAAATGGAGTTATTAGACAATGGAAACATATACAATTAGAGAATTAGCAACAAAATTTAAGGTAACAACAAGGACCATTCGTTACTACGAAGAACTTGGTATTTTAGACCCACAAAGGCTACAATCAAAAGCACGGCTTTTTACAAAAAAGGATGAAACACGCTTACGACTAATATTAAGAGGTAAGAAATTTGGCTTTTCATTAGAAGAAATTAAAGAAATGATTACCTTATTTGACGAAGATCGAACAGGTAAAAAGCAGTTGGAAAAAACTATGGATTTTGGCGAAAAGAAAATTGCAGACCTGAAAATTCATATAGAAGAATTAACAGAGTTAAAGGAAGAAATGGAAAATTTACTTGTTGATTATAAAAGCAAATTAGAAGAGTTAGAAAAGCAAAGTAAGTCTTAACTCTAGAAGGGGAGAGTGACTATGAAGTTATATCAAGCAGATCCTAACTTGGCGTTTATTTTAAGACAGTATTTAGATCCTAAGTTTCTACAGTGGGCAGAACCAGAGCTCGAGAAGTTTGGTCAATTATGTGGGACTGAGTTTGATCAACGTGCAGTACATACTGATCGGGATGGGCAACCAAAGCTAATCAAGTACGATAAGTATGGAGAAGACATCTCTTTTGTTTGGTTAAATGAGGGGTATAAAAAAACGATTGAACAAACCTATAACGCAGGAATTGTTGGCTATCTTCATAAGGAAATACCGACATTAGGCCGGAGGGGTAATTACCTGTATTCGTTTGCCCAAGGATACTTACTCTCACAAGTTGAGCCAGGATTTTATTGTCCTGTTACCTTAACGATGGCAACAGCATACTTGTTAGACCGTTACGGGAGTGGAGAATTAAAAGCTAAATTCCTACCACATATTATCTCTACTGGTGACGTTGAACTATTTGAAGGTGCGACGTTCTTAACTGAGAGACAGGGTGGCTCTGATGTTGGAGCGAATGAAACGAAAGCAGAACCTTTTGGGGACCACTATGTATTGTCGGGAGAAAAGTATTTTGCTAGTAATGCTGGTGCCTGTGGTGTTGCCATGGTCCTTGGAAGAATTGAAGGAGCGCAAAAGGGGACGAAAGGTTTAAGTTTATTTTTAGTACCATGGAGGAAAGAAGATGGCTCTCTAAATGGAATTACCATTCGTAGATTAAAAGACAAATTAGGAGTACGTGCTGTACCTTCTGGCGAAGTGGTGTTTCATCAAGCGAAGGCATTCTTAGTAGGAGATGCCTCTAAAGGTTTTTCTTATATGATGGAGGCTCTAAATTTATCGAGAATTTGTAATACAATTGCTTCAGTAGGAATTATGCAGCGCGCCTATTTAGAGGCAAAGCAATATGCTTTTACACGAGATGCCTTTGGGTCGAAATTAAAAGAGTATCCAATGGTCCAAGAAACCCTCGTTAATATGAGAGTAAAACAGGAAGTTGAAACTAGTGCTTCTTTTGCCCTAGTAGATTTCTATGACAAGGTGATTGGGCAAAATCAGGGAACAATAGAAGATCAAGCGCTCCTCCGCTTATTAATTGCCTTATTAAAGGCTGAAACTGCAGAACAGGCGATTCACTTTGCCCATGAGGCAATTGAGATGCATGGAGGAAACGGATATATCGAAGACTTTGTCACGCCTCGTTTACTAAGAGACGCACAAGTA
Source organism: Anaerobacillus alkaliphilus (assembly GCF_004116265.1). NCBI lineage: Bacteria > Bacillati > Bacillota > Bacilli > Caryophanales > Bacillaceae > Anaerobacillus > Anaerobacillus alkaliphilus. The sequence goes on from NZ_QOUX01000001.1 coordinate 196,450, forward strand.
TTGACCGTTTGGGAAGGAACAGCGAACATCTTAGGATTAGAAGTATTACGATTACTTACTAAGTTTCATATTGATCAGCTATTCTTAAAATACATTGAAAGCGAGTATGATAAATTACCATTGGAACTACAAAGGTTAGGTTTTCCTATGAAGGTTGCTTGTGAGGGGTTAGCAAAATTTGTAGAACAGGTAAAGAGTGCCTCATCCGTTGAACAGACTTACCATTGTAAAAAGGTTGCTAAACTTATGACAAATATTTATGAAAGTCTTGTAGCTCTGCAAGATGCAGCGATAGGTGGAGAAAGAAAGAAGATTGTTGCTCGTTTATTTATGAAAAAAACTTGGCAGGACTCCTTATCGTTTGATAATGAAATGCTACAGCTTACGTATTTTAATGAAATTGTAGACAAATAAGGTCCTTCCCTATAAGTAGACAAAAGTAAGCAGTCTACTTATAGGGAGTTTTGTTTATAAAACGTATCCGTTTCATGTATACTAAGGAAGTACAATAGTTAATGGAGAATTATTCATTTGGAGGTAAAAGATGAAAAAGGAAGATATGTTACAAACATTAAAAGAACAGGACTTAACCGATATTATTGAATTAATTGAGGATGCCGAAAATGGTGATTTAGAGGAGTTAGAATTGGTTGAAAGTGTTGGACTGTTATTTGATGAAGCTCTTAATAAAGAGGTTATTCAATTACTACAAGACCTAGGGGTAAAAATTATTTACGTAACAGATGACGAGGAATAAGAGAGTCGATGCGTCCACTCCCAAATCAAAAAATATCAAAAGAGGTTTTACCAGTTTGGCGTATCATAGGTTGTTTTGAAACGCTCATATATGGTTGTTTACCAATAGGGTATTTCTTTTTACTTTATTACTTTGAGTTTCCAACTTGGATTTTCTGGCTTCTGATAATTATGGTCATCGTCATTGGGATATTAAAAGTCGCTATTATTCCAACGTTACTCTGGAAAAAATGGCGTTATGAGGTTTATGAGAGTGAAGTTGATTTACAGTTTGGTATTTTGGTCGTTAAAAGAGTGCTAATTCCGATGATACGTGTTCAACATGTTGATACGAGACAAGGCCCATTACTCCGAAGATATGGTTTAGCAACAGTCACAATTACAACAGCAGCTACCGTTCACCAAATCCCAGCATTAAGTGAAGACCTTGCATCTGAGCTAAGAGATCAGATTTCAAAATTAGCAACGGAGGCTGACGAAGATGTCTAACGGAAAGCGACTTCATCCTGTTGCAATTTTCTTTTTGTTTTTTTCGGCATTGAAGGAATTACTTGTGCCATTAATTGCGGCGTTTGTCTTTGGGAGAGGTGCATCCAGTTGGGAATTTCCGTTTACCGTCTATTTTGTCGTAGGTGGATTTTTACTTCTTTTTTTATATGGGTATTTAAAATGGGTAACGTTCATCTACGAAGTAACCAAAGAAGAACTAAAAATTAAGCAAGGAATTTTCATCAAAAAACAACGCTATATTCGTCGCGAACGGATATACAGCATAGACATAACGGCAGGTGTTCTACAGCGATTATTTCAATTAGTTGCAGTGAAGATAGAAACAGCAGGTGGTGGAAACGAGCCCGAAGTATTGCTTTCGGCGGTTACAAAACAAGAGGCTCTAGATATAAGGAAACAACTACTTGATGGAGAAAAAGAAGACCAAGAAATTCATTCGGAAACTGAAAGATCGGAGCTGAGGCCTAAGAAAGCCTGGATCCTACCAAAAAACCACTTATTTTTGGCTGCTATAACTTCTAGTGGTGTTGGACTGGCATTTTTGGCTTTGATGGCAATAGTCACCCAATTAGAAAACTTTCTTTCGGAGCAGTTACTAATTAATTCGTTCGGTTACCTGTTTCAGTCTAGTATTTTTCTCATGGGCCTACTAGTTATCGTTTTGGTTATATTATCGTGGATTGTTTCCATAGTCGGTACCTTGCTAAAATACGGTGGTTTTACAATTAAGAAAAACGGTGACGAGATTGAAATTACTAGGGGAATTCTTGAAAAGCGTCAATTGACTTTATCAGTCACTAGAATAACAGCAATAAGAGTAGTAGAGAGTCCTTTACGTCAACCGTTAGGATTGGCCACAGTTTACGTTGAAAGTGCTGGTGGTGGATCGAAAGATGAGCAGCTATCCACTGTTCTTTTTCCACTTATTAAGAAACGCGAGCTACTAACACATCTTCAGGATGTAGTACCAGATTATGCATTTGAATACCCGATTCAGTCCTTGCCATCAAGATCAAAAAAGAGGTATATCATTCGAAAGGTCGTACCAGGAGCAATAATTGCAGCTGTTATCGGTTATTTTATTCCGTTTGGCTATGTTATCGCAGTTAGTATCCTTACCTTTGCATTTCTTCTGGGTAGTCTTCAGTATAAGGATGCCGGATTTGGAAGGAATGTTAGTTTTTTGTGGATTTCATACAGGACAATCTCAAAAACATTAGTGATCCTTCCGAAACAACGAATACAGGCTTTAGAATTAAAACAATCCATTGTTCAAAAGTTCAGGGCTTTATTTACGATCAAAGTGTCAATTTTAACGAGTATTATTGGGAAATCTTTTAGAGCTATTGATGTAAGTGAAGAACAGAAAGAGGAAATTCTTTCTTGGTATTCATATGAAAAAGAGAGGGGCTAACGAAGGTTAGTCCTTATTGTTTTTTTAGGAAAAAACAGGTAAATATATTCAAGTTATAAAGAATTATTTATGGTAAAATATAGTTATAATTTTCAACATGAGGTGATATGTAATGGAGACTTTTGGGAGAGGTTGTCTTTACATTATCATAGGAATTGTCGTATTAATGTTCTTAGCTATCATCACTCAAAGCCATATAAATATTCCTTTGATCATTGCTATTCCTTTGGTTATTCTTGCTTTTTGGGTAGCTAAAAAGAAAACCGATGACAAAAATCATTAGTTAATCGTATAGTATTCCTAGGGGCGACAAGTAATGTCGCCCTCATGTTTTAAGTTTAGTAATTGAAATTTGGCTTGTTTTCCCTCATAATTGATTTAACAGATTGGGACAAAGTGTCTAAAGGAAGGTAATGTATGTCAGAAGAAAACATAACGAGAATAGATCTAGATGGCAAGGAAATAATCCTTATCGGAACAGCGCATGTTTCAAAAAAAAGTGCTGAACAAGTAAAAGAAGTGATAGAACGAGAGAGACCTGATTCGGTCTGTATTGAATTGGACGAGCAAAGATATCAATCAATTATGGATGGAAATAAGTGGAAAGAAATGGATATTTTTAAGGTTATTAAAGAAAAAAAAGCGACGTTACTCTTAATGAACCTTCTTATCTCTTCTTTTCAAAAACGTGTAGCGAAGCAATTTGGTATAAAACCTGGGCAAGAAATGATTCAAGGAATTGAATCGGCAAATGAGATTGGCGCAAACTTAGTATTAGCAGACCGTAATATTCAAATTACGTTTGCCCGTATCTGGCATGGAATTGGGTTGTGGGGGAAGGCAAAACTAATCCTACAAATTTTTGCAAGTATCTTTAATAATGAAAAGATTTCAGAAGAAGAGCTTGAAAAACTTAAGTCTCAAGATATGCTTAATGCTATGCTAGATGATTTTACAGTGGCCTTTCCAAGGTTAAAGGTTCCTTTAATTGATGAACGTGATCAATATCTTGCTCAGAAAATTAAAGAAGCGCCAGGAAACAAGATTGTTGCTGTTTTAGGCGCAGCTCATGTACCTGGTATAAAGGAAGAAATCCACAAGGAACAAGACTTAGCAGAAATTTCGAAACTGCCACCAAAGTCAAAGGCTCCAAAAATTATTGCATGGATGATTCCAATTATTATATTAACTCTTATTGCCTATACGTTTTATGCAAACCCAACAGCTGGTATGCAACAGACAATAAGTTGGATCTTATGGAATGGTTCATTTTCGGCTTTAGGAGCAATTATTGCTCTTGGACATCCACTTGCAGTCATTACGGCATTTATAGTAGCACCGATAAGTTCTTTAAGCCCTCTTATGGCAGCAGGCTGGTTTGCTGGTTTTGTACAAGCTTATTTTAAACGCCCAAGTGTAGGTGACTTTGAAAACCTTTCGGAAGATGTTTATTCGGTTAAGGGTTTTTGGAGTAATAAAGTAACGCGAATTTTATTAATTGTAGCTCTTGCTAACCTAGGGAGTACTTTAGGGACATTTATTGGTGGAGCAGATGTTGTTCGTTTGTTCTTAGAAAACCTATAGTTGATAGTTACGCACTTATCATAGAAAAAAACTGGAGAAATCTCCAGTTTTTTTATTTCGAGTTTTCTGTTGTATACGTCATTAGCAACCGTTTCCCTTTGCTATTTGTAAATTCAAATCGATCGTAGGTGATGTCTTCACCATCGTCATTAATTTCACGCTCATAGTGGTGTTGAACGAGCAGTGTATCGGTTCCTTTTTGATAGGAGATAAAGTTAACTCCTTTAAAGTTTTTCTCATCTTCTGAGGCAAGATATTGATTTAGAAGCGTATTATGACAATTTACACAATCATCATGAGTCATTTGAAATTTTTGTAGCCCGTTATTTAATGAGTCTAGAGCAGGTTTTTCTAGTTCATTAACAAATATGTGATAAGGATCAAATTGATCTTTATTTAAACGGATTTGACTACCTTCCTTTACCAAATGACTTTTTTGTTTATTATCAACAAAGTATAAATCCTCATCATAATGAACAGTAACCCAACGACCTTTTACGCGAATTTGAAAATCAAATGGACAATCATTTAATGGAACTTGATTGTTGTTTTCGTCAATGATATAAGCAAAGTCATCTTCTTTAAACACTGTATAGTATTGAAAATCTGTCTCCTCTGACTCATCCAATTCATAGGTAGAATCTACTTTCTGTAATTCTAATTGAAGCTCATGTAACACACGAGCGATTTTGTTCTTCTCTTGTTGAAAGTGAGTCACCTCGTTAAGCAAAACATGAACCAGAGACTCGTGATAGCTAGTTTGCGTATCTATATCTCCTGCAGGTTCAATTTTAGAGCCTGCAACTTCATAAGTTTGACCACTAGTAAAAGGTGGTCGTGTAAGCGCATGTTCTTTTTCATCAGTTAAATTTTGTACTGGATATTGTTCAATTGCAATAATGGTAACTTTTCCTCGCCAAGGTTTTTTAGGCTCAGCGATGATATCGATTAATTCCCCAAGATAGCTACCTAATAGTGGATCAACCACACGAATGTGCTTCCCAATATAATTATTTGCTTCTTTTCTATTCATGAGTAACCCCACTTTGTATTCATAATTAGTTTATCTAGTTTCATTATAGTATATTTTGTTCGACTTGAGAAATGATTATCATTAGCCACTACAGAGAAGCCTTATCCATGATTGAGAAATAAAAGGAGAGATCTTTTACAAATGGATGTAAATCATTGCGAATTATGCAAACGAGATGGTGTTAAAACAACAATTCATCACCTTGTTCCTCGAGAAATGGGTGGTAACTATGGTCCGAAAGCGGATTTATGTATCCCTTGCCATAAGCAAATTCATGCACTTTTTACAAATGAACAGTTGGCAGCAAATTTATCTACAATAGAACAATTAGAAGCCAACGACGAAATGCAAAAGTATTTAAAATGGATCAAAAAACAGCCTCCTACAGTTCTTCCAAAGCTAAAGAAATCTAAGCAAATGCGAAAGAAGCATTAAGGTGCAATTATAAGGAAGAAGTATGGTATTTGGTACATTAATAGTAAAGGTAAGGTCAAAATAAAGATATAGGGGGGATACTGATGGAAATTGAGAAACAAAGGTTTTGTCCTAACTGTAAAAAAGAAACGAAGCATAAAGTTAGAGAAGATGCTCTAGAAATAGAGTATCGGTGCTTAGAATGCCAGTTTGAAGAAGAAGTAATTAAAACGTTTTTTTGAGACACAAGTATAGTACTTGTGTTTTTTCGTGCGTACATGGATTATATACTAGTAGATACACAATAAGAGGTGGAAACGACTTGATAAATACAAGAGATAATAAAGGAACTTACATATATACCTATTCCTATCATGAGGATGAACAATCCTTGTGTTTACTAGAAATGCGAATGTTTTTTGGTTTTGATAAAGCGTCAAAGTACCTTGCAAGTCCTATAAATGTTCATCCAAGCCGAAGTCCGTTTATGAAGGAGAAAATTGCTGTGTATGTTGAGAGCAAAAGTATTGAGGAGTTATGGACGAAAATTAAAGGTTTTGAGGTACCAGAGACCAAAACGTATAAAGTGGTTTTTGTTAACTTAGATAAAGGAGATAAGCTCAGCTTTAAGGAGCGTAGAAATATAGAGCGTCAGGCTGGGCTTCTCTTAAATGGAAGAGTCGACCTAAAGGAACCTATGGTTGAGTTTGGAATTATGAATGTAAATGGACGCTGGGTCTTTGGTGAGCTAGAACGAAGTGAAGCGGTTTGGTACAAACACCAAATGAAGCCACATCAATATTCAACGGCCTTAAGTACTCGAGTAGCTAGAGCGGTTGTAAACATTGCTGTTCCTAATCCAATAGGTGTAAAAGTCATTGACCCTTGCTGTGGAATTGGCACTGTTTTAGTAGAAGCTCTTTCAATGGGGATAGATATTGTAGGTAGTGACATCAATTTTCAAGTACTGCCAGGGACAAGAGAAAACATTGCTTATTTCGGCTTTCATACAGATGTCACGTTGTGTGACATTCGGGATGTGACCGAATTTTATAATGTTGCAATTATTGATATGCCTTATAATCTTTGTTCAGTCTTGCCCACCGAGGAAAAGATGGAGATGCTACAGAGCGCTAGAAACATTGCTGATAAGGTTGTTATCGTAACTGTGGAGCCATTGGAGGAAATTTTAGAAGAAGTAGGGTTACATATCGTTGACCGCTGTGTAGCAAAAAAGTCCTCCTTTACTAGGCAGGTCATTGTATGCACATAGACTAGCAGATACAATGAACATTTTTTGTTTATGTGCATACTATGCTATTGTTATTTACTCATTTTAATTTGTTAGAAAGTTCTTGATATATTCATCGATACTTATTTACAATGAAATTAAGTTTTTCCTTAAGGAAACATTTTTAGTAAGGGTTAAAATAAAGGCACTTGTCTAAAATAGCTGAGTGCTTTCTTATTTAGGCAAAAAGTTTCCTTAAGGCAATAAAATTAGTTGTGGACAAAAGGGGAGTGGATGATGAAAGCATTAAGAGATCTTAATCCAATTACAGGTGTGTATTCCTTGTTAATTGTCGGCTTATTGGCAGTTCATCACTTTGTTTTATAATAGAAAAAAATTTTCGAAATTGAGAGGAGAAAAAAATGTTTAAATTAAAAGCGTTAATCGTATCATTGAGTTTCCTGGTATTAGCAAGTTTAACTTTAATTGGATGCAGTTCTGAAGAGGCGACTAGTCCTGGGGAAGAAGCAGAAGGTTTAACAATTATTACGAGTTTTTCTGTCCTAGATGATATCATCAAAAATGTCATTGGAGATCGTGGAACAGTTTCATATATCATCCCAATCGGAGAAGAACCACATGAGTATGAGCCAGTTCCTAGTGACTATCGCAAAGTAAGTGAAGCGGATGTGTTCTATGTAAATGGACTTGATCTAGAAGAATGGTTAGAAAAAGTAGTTTCAAATGTATCTGACACAGAAATTGTAACGCTTTCTGATGGAGTAACACCAATTCCTTTAGTAGGCGATGACGAAGCGGATCCACACGCATGGTTAAACCCTAAAAATGTCATTACTTATGTAGAAAACCTTGTGGCCGACTTAGTGGCAAGAGATCCAGGTGGAGAAGATATTTACCGTGCGAACGCAGAAGCGTATATCCAAGAACTTGAGGAATTAGATACATGGATTAGAGAGCAAGTCGCAATAATTCCCGAGCAACAGCGTGTAATTATCGTTAGTGAAAATGCCTTTAAATATTTTGGTGAAGAATATGGTTTCCATACTGATGGAATTTGGGAAATTAACTCTCTTGAAGAAGGAACACCACAGCAATTTGCTCGTTTAGCCGAAGTAATTAAAGACCGTAATGTTCCTGCTGTGTTTGTTGAGACAACAGTTGATACTCGTTATATGGAAACTGTGTCAAAAGAAGCTGGAGTAACAATCGCAGGTGAAGTGTATACGGATGCTGTAGGCAAAGAAGGTAGCGGTGCAGAAACATTTATTAAGATGATCAAACATAACGTAAATGTGTTTGTTGATGGGCTAAAATAGCTATAAGTTAAAAACTCCTACAAGAGCGTAGGAGTTTTTTTATGTTCCTATGTGACAGTTACCAATTCAACTGGACCATGGTCATCGCAATGGTCACCATGTACATGGTGTAGGCGACCGTTAACTAGATAATCAAAATGATCGCCATGAGGCACTAGTTCATGACCGCAATCTTCTTCGTGAGTACAACCGCAATTCATTGGTTTACATTCTGCAGGATTAATTGCAGATACTTCGATTTTACATTCATCCCAATGCCCATCATGCTCATGATGAAGATGTCCATCATGAATATAATCAATATGATCATTGTGTCTTATTTTTGTATGCCCACATGCAATACTATGCTTATGGGAATGGTTAGTGTGAATATGGTGTTCATGAGTAGTCACAGAAATCCCTCCTCTACTATCATGAAGTATTCCCTATAAAAGAGGAATTTAATAAGATAATAAAGGGATATTATGTAAAAACAAGGTATTTAATTGAAAATTATTATCATTATCAATTATTTGTGGTAAATTTAAAAAAGAATATCTGAGCGATTGGATAAGTAAACATAATAATGAGTACATAAACGGAGGGGATATACTTGTTATTAGTTTGTAAAGCCCATATAAAACAAGGATTGCAATATCTGAATACACCGCATATTGTACCAATCAAAGAAGAAAATTTTAAAGGGTGCTGTGTATTTTGTCAGCAGATAGCAGAATATAAGTTGTTTTATTCTATCCCGATTCCCAAAAGTCATCGACTAAAAGTTCAGGAGATGATCCAAAGAATTGTCAGCTGTAGTCACTAATTTTATAAATGATAAAAGACCTTACACCAGTATATACATGATTTGTAAGGTTTTTTGTGATGAATAAAAAATCTTTATCAACATGAGCTGAATGATACAAATGATATTTGTCCATCCTATTTAAAGAAACGGAGGTGAATATCAATGGCACAAGATGTATTATGTGAAGTAAGCAACTGTGTTCACAACATGGAGGGTAACAAATGTGGTGCAGACGCAATTTATGTTGTGAGTCATAAAGGGAAAGAAGCTTCAAGACAGGAAGAAACAGATTGTAAAACATTTGAACCAGAAGCTGGTATGTAATTGTAATGAATGGGTAGTTCGCGCTACCCATTTTCAATATATAGTATTGATAATTATTATCAATTATATACTTATGTATTAAAAAATTGTTACATAAATGGAAAGAGAAATTTAATTTAATACTATACACCTTCCTGCTGGGTAGGTGTATTTGTTTTTAAAAGCAACAATGTTTACGAAAATATTAAATTTAGTTTGACACTTTAAAGAAATTTGATTATATTTTGATATGATAATAATCGTAATTGTTTTGATTTATAAAAATTCAGTAAGATTGGACGGGATTGCAACGATTGTCCTTGACATATTTTTATGACCGTAATTAGCTTCATAAAAGAAGAATGATTTTTGATATTAAAATAGAATGAGGGTAACAAATGAAAAATGGTGTTCTTTTAGCTGTATTTTCTTCACTTATTTTCAGTATTATGAATGTCTTAGTCAAAGCTGTAAGTGTCAATATTCCTACAGCAGAAGTGGTTTTTTTTCGAAGTATAATTGGAGCCCTTGTTGTATTGTTTATGATGAGGCAAAGTAAAGTCTTCTTTTCGAAAAACGGAGTTCCATTACTGGTGACAAGAGGAATACTTGGTGCTCTTTACTTACTTGCGTATTTTTATGCAATTGCCAATATGCCACTTACAGATGCAAGCATACTTGTTCATTTATCACCTATCTTTGTGGTCATTCTTTCTAGTATTTTTTTGAGTGAGAAGCTGAGTAAAGGTGTTGTCCCGTTTGTTATCCTTGCTCTTCTAGGAGCAATTTTGTTAGTTAAACCATTTCACTACTCTACTTATTCATTAGTAGCCATAGTTGGTGTATTAAGTGCATTGTTTGCAGCTGGTGCTTCCATATCTATTCGTTTACTTACCAAATCACATCATAAATACGAAATTATTTTTTACTTTTTAGCTACGGCTACGTTAGTATCAATTCCTTTAATGTGGCATAACTTTGTTATTCCTTCATTTATTGATCTTCTGTATTTGATTGGGATTGCGCTTATTTCGTTGCTCGGTTTAATAGTCCTAACAACGGCCTTAACTCATGAGAATGTTATTATCGTGGAGATAGTGAGATACATTGGGATATTCTTTAATGCAATTTGGGGCTTTGTGTTTTGGGTTGAAATTCCTGATTACTATACCTTACTGGGTGGGGCATTAATCATTGGAGCTTGTATTGCCTTATCAAAAGTCAGGGAGAGACCTATTAACTTAACTCATAAGCAAGTTGCAAAGTAAATAATAGAAACTGTGTCTCGTTATGAGGCACAGTTTTTATAAATGTAGAGAACTTTATCATTGTGTATGAGAGACGGTCTCAATACAAAATTCTTTACATAGATTTTTTATAAATGTATCATTTATAAAACGTAATAATTACTGTTTATATTAAGGTAAGGAGGGAGACATTTTGTTAGACCAAATTTATCGACAGCTAGTTATTGATCATGCAAAAAATCGGCGTAACTATAAACGCTTAGATGGCCCTGATGTAAAACACATTCATTATAAAAATCCAACCTGTGGTGATGTAATGACTTTATTTTTAACGGTAAAGGATCATCGTATCAATGACATCTCCTTTGTAGGAGAGGGTTGTAGTATCAGTATGGCTTCAGTCTCAATTATGACCGAGCTCTTAAAGGGCACTGACATTGAAGAAGTCATAAAACTGCGTGAAGGAATGGAAAGAATGATCCGTTATGGAGAAATTCCTTCTGACTGCGATTTAGGTGATGCCCTAGCATTAGTGGGAGTTCATAAGTTAAGAGCACGGCATAATTGTGCTTTAATGGGTTGGCAGGCATTAGACCGCGTACTTGAACTGAAGAAAGACTAATAATTTGTTGAAATGAGGAGAAAGATTTGATTTTAACAGGAAAAACCATTGCTGAAAAGGTAAAAAATATAGAACTTGTCATAGAGCCAATTTCTTCAGAACAATTTCAACCAGCCTCTGTAGACTTACGACTAGGTGACCATTTTTTAACGATTGATGAACATAGTAACGGCATCTTGTCTTTAGATACACAGGCAACGTATCGGGAAATAGTCGCACAAAATGGAACGATTATTCTACCACCACGTTCATTTTTATTGGCGACAACTCTGGAGACAATTGAACTTCCGAACCACTTAACTGCATTTGTAGAAGGGCGTAGTTCGATTGGGAGGCTGGGATTGTTCATTCAAAATGCGGGCTGGGTAGATCCAGGATTTAAAGGACAAATCACTCTAGAATTATTTAATGCAAACAGCTTGCCGATTGAGTTAGCGGTTGGTAGGAGAATATGTCAGTTAGTGATTGCTGAAGTGAATGAAGAGGCTGAAGGGTATATAGGAAAATACTTAAACCAACGAGGCGCAACCCATAGTCAGATTTATAAAGACATAGAAGTGAAATAAGGTGCTATCTGTATAACTAGTAATATAAATGGGTATAATCTTTTTATGTAAAACGAAATAATTACGATTTATAAGATGCAGGTTGGAGGAAATGTAATGGTACTTAGTACAAGGAAAATTCCTGTAACAATATTAACAGGATATTTAGGTGCTGGAAAAACAACACTATTAAATCGAATTTTAACAGAAAATCACAATGAGAAAGTTGCGATTATCGTCAATGAATTCGGTGAGGTAGGGATCGATAACCAATTAGTGGTTAATTCAGAAGAAGAGATTGTAGAAATGAATAATGGTTGTATTTGTTGTACGGTCCGTGGGGATTTAATTCGTATATTAAAGACTCTCATCTACTCAATGGAAGAGGGAAATGTGAAATTTAATCGTGTCCTTGTTGAGACGACTGGGTTAGCAGATCCAGCACCTGTAGCCCAAACCTTTTTTATGGACCAAGCAATCGCTGAAAAATTTGAAGTAGATAGTATTGTTACTGTCGTGGATAGTAAACATATCACGAAGCATTTTGATACCAAAGACGAAGCGCAAGAACAAATTGCTTTCGGAGACATTATTATTCTTAATAAGACAGATTTAGTCAATGATAAGGAATTGGATGATGTAGAAACTAGGATTGAGAGTATGAATTCAACAGCTCGTAGAATACGTAGTAAAAATTGTGATGTAAGCCTTAAAGATATATTAGGTATTCACTCTTTTGACCTAAACGTAAAGCTTGAAGTAAATCCGGATTTTTTAAATGATCATCACCATCATCATCACAATAATAAGGTGACATCAGTCGCATTTGTAGAAGAGAGACCATTGGATATGAGAAAAGTTGATGAATGGATGAGTTACTTAATCCAAGAAAAAGGTGAGGATCTTTTACGTTATAAAGGAATTATGAATGTGAAAAATTCAAAGCAACGAATTGTTTTTCAAGGCATCCATATGTTATTTGCGGGCAAGGCAGATCGCACATGGCGTGAAGATGAAAAGAAGATTACCCAACTTGTGTTTATAGGGAAAAATCTAGATAAAGACGAACTACAAAGACAATTTGAAAATTGTATTGCTTAATAACTTTACTTTTACAAACAAAGAGAGTAATGTTATAAACAGTAATGATAACGATTATCAACTAATAGGAGGGGTTAGAATGGCAAAAAAATCGAAAATTGCAAAAGAAAAAAAACGTCAAGAACTCGTTGCTAGATATGCACAACTTCGTCGTGAATTAAAAGAAAAAGGGGATTATGAAGCTTTAAGGAAACTACCACGCGACTCTTCACCAATACGTTTGGCAAGAAGGTGTGAAGCTACCGGAAGACCAAGAGGGGTCTTAAGAAAGTTTAAGCTGTGTAGGATTAAATTTCGTGAGTTAGCTCATAAAGGTCAAATTCCAGGCGTTAAAAAGTCAAGCTGGTAAAAGTAGTTTTTTAGAAATTGGGGGTGAGATACATGAGAATTCCGGTCGTACTTGTTAGTGGTTATTCGGGTAGTGGGAAAACGACGATCATTAATCAATTCATAGCTTTTTCTAGCAGTAAAAAAGCAGCAGTGATTAGCTATATCTCGACTAACATCACCGTAGTTGAGCAAATCCACGAGGCAAGAAAAAGAAAATCACTACTACATGAATGTTTATTCGTGAGGAGAGTTAGTACTACTCAACAACTAAAGACTAGCCTTGAAGAACTGGTTGTAAAGAATTGTGTTGATGTTGTATTTGTCGAACTAGGTGCGACTGTCAATCCTCATGTTATTGCCGATGAACTGTGTAATTCAACACAATCGTTGTTTGAGATAAAAACTATTATGACAATCATTGATGGACAAAATTTTTGGCTAGATTTCACATCAGATACTGAATTCTATGTCCATGATGCGGATGGCTATGATAAAGAGGCAGTTGCTGATATTGTAGTTAGTCAAATTGAGTTTTGTAATTCCGTGATTATCAACAAAACTAATGGCATAAGCAGGGAAAGCTATCATGAAATTACATGGGTATTAAAAAAGTTACAGCCAACTGCAGAAATAGTGGAATTAACTAAAGGCTTGAAATACGAAGAACTAGCTGATAAAAATCCATTTATTTTAACAAAAACGAAACTATCAGCTGGATGGATAAAAGAATTAAATCAAAAGCAAAACCGGTTACAACTGATTGGTGAATATGGGATAGGTTCTTTTGTCTATGAAAGAACTGTTCCTTTTCATCCAGAAAGGTTTCAACAGTGGTTTTTGCAATATCCACAAGAAGTAATTAGGACGAAAGGTATTGTTTGGTCGTTATCTGACCTTGCAACACCATTATTATTCTCGCAAGCAGGTCCTTCATTAACGTTAGAAGAAGGCGGTAGTTGGGATAGTATCCAAAGAAAATCACAATTAGTCTTTATTGGTATCGATATTGATCGCGAACAAATTGTAGCACAATTAGATGCATGCTTAGCAACAGAACAAGAATCTCAACAGCTGGGTTTACATGATCGAAATCTAATATAAAACCCCATAGAAAGAGTAGGAGTATAAAATGACAACAAAAATTCCTGTAACAGTATTAAGTGGCTACTTAGGGTCTGGAAAAACGACCCTATTAAATCACATCTTAAAAAATCGTCAAGGGTTACGTGTAGCCGTGATTGTTAACGATATGAGTGAAATTAATGTTGATGCTGATATCATTGACAAAGGAGGCTTTAAGAGAACGGAAGAGAAGCTAGTAGAAATGTCTAATGGCTGTATTTGCTGTACTCTTCGTGAGGACCTTCTTTTAGAAGTTGAAAAACTCGCAAAACAAGGAAACATTGATTATATTGTGATTGAATCTACAGGGATTTCTGAGCCAGTTCCCGTTGCACAGACATTTTCCTATATAGATGAAGAAATGGGCATTGATCTAACAAAATATTGTCAATTAGATACAATGGTTACGGTGGTGGATGCTAACCGTTTTTGGCATGACTTTGAAAGTGGCGAGACACTTCTAGAAAGACAGCTAGCGCTAGGAGAAGACGATACTCGTGATGTTGTAAATCTATTAATTGATCAAATCGAGTTTTGTAATGTCCTAATCTTAAATAAATGTGACATGTTAAGTGAAGAAGAGATTCATAGACTAGAAGGTGTACTTAAGAAGTTACAACCTGAAGCGAAGTTAATCAAAACAGAATATAGCAACATAGACATAAATGAAATAGTAAATACAAAGCTTTTTGATTTCGATAAAGCAAGTATGTCAGCAGGTTGGTTAAAGGAATTAGAAGGTGAGCATACACCAGAAACAGAAGAATATGGGATTAGCTCGTTTGTTTACCGTCGTAACTTACCATTTCATTCTGAACGCTTTCTTCATTGGTCAGATGATTTTCCTGATGAAGTCGTAAGAGCCAAAGGTATTGTTTGGTGTGCATCAAGAAACAACTTAGCAATTCTCTTATCGCAAGCAGGTCCAACGAAATCATTAGAGCCTGTTTCGTATTGGGTAGCATCTTTACCTACGTTAGAAAAGGAGAGTATTTTGCGGGATAACCAACATTTGTTAGAAACATGGGATCCAGAATTTGGTGACCGAAAAACAGAACTAGTTTTTATTGGTATTGATATGGATAAAGAACAGATCACAAAAGAATTGGATCGATGCTTAATTACTCCTGAAGAATATGATCAAGACTGGTCTTTATTTGTTGATCCGTTTCCTTGGAAGGTATAGACATAGATTAGTAAATTTGTAGTTTGAGTTTCCAGTATTGTCTGGAAACTTTTTTCATAGACATAGATCTAAATAGTAATAATTCCGACTTAATTCAACTATAGTAATGAAAGAGGTTGAAATTTTTGTTTCGGGGTGATTATATGTCAAGAGTTCCAGTGTTTATTTTAAGTGGTTTTCTAGGTAGCGGTAAGACAACATTGCTAAAACGAATGTTACTGGCCAGTCATAAAAAGGGTTTAAAACCAGCAATTTTAATGAATGAATTAGGCAGTACAGATACAGATGGTCAGATTATTAGTGAAGGTAGTAATGATATTCTTGAAAAACTATTAGATGGGTGTATTTGTTGTAGCAAAAAAAATGAAGTAGTAAGTTGTATTGAAAATTTACTCATCCAAAACCCAGATGTTGTTTTTATTGAGTTAACGGGGGTTGCAAATCCTGAGGAGGTTGTTGACTCAATTACTGAGCCACAGCTAATTGATAAGTTATATGTTGAAAAGATCATTACGATATTAGACTCTGAAAATATCTTAGAATATAATAGCATCCTTGCAGCAGATAAAGTAATTGTTGAAACAAACCGCCGACAAATCGAAGTAGCCGATATGTTAGTTATGAATAAGATAGACTTAATTACGAGTTCTAAAAAAGAAAAAATTGAAAAGATGATTAAAAAGCACAATGGCTCATCACCGATTTATTATACTTCCTATAGTGACATTGACGTAGATTCTCTCTATGTCAATTTAAAGCCAGTGAAAAGAAAGACAATGATGATAAGGATTGGGAAAGAAAAAGCTGTACATCACCACCATCATCATAATCAAAACAGTTCTTTTTCAAGAATTAACACAATTTCGATACCTATTAAACAAGTAACTTCTACTAAAGTTATTGAAAAGTTCTTAAAAAAATGGCAGCCTAACTTGCTTCGAGCGAAAGGGTATGTACCTATAAAGGATCAAACACTTCTGATGCAATCAGTGATAAAACGAACAACTTGGGAAGCAACGAATTATGAGGGCGATTATTATCTAGTTTTAATTGGGATTAATTTAGATGAAGCAAACATCAAAAGAGAATGGGAGCAATGTTTAGTAGTGAAATAAAAAGGCTTAGGCCTTTTTATTTTGACCAAAACGTAATAATTATGTTTTGTCGGTCTTTTCTAAGTTTGTCCGCATATATTCCTACTATGAATATCGTTTGGGGGAAGATCATGTTACGACAAATTCAGGTAAATTTAGTAGAGATAACCGCTTTTCTCATTTTTATTTTAGTTATATATTTCATGAAAGTAAGTGAAGGAATTTCCGCTGGAATTGTATTTATTCCTGCATCTTTATTGATGTTTAATACCATTTTTATAAGCATCTTAATAGAGGCGATTCCATTTGTTCTAATTGGTGTGTTCATTGCTGGTATCATTCAAGTATTTGTTTCTGAGGAGCAACTGAAGAAGTTTATTCCGAAAAATCGTTTTCTAGCAGTCATCGTAAGTTGCATCGTAGGTGCATTATTTCCTGCCTGTGAGTGCGGAATTGTACCGATTGTTCGACGTCTAGTTGCCAAAGGTATGCCAATTTTTGCTGGGGTTGGGTTTTTATTAACTGGCCCACTCATAAACCCGATTGTAACCTTTTCAACTTATATGGCCTTTGGAGAAGATCTGAGAATGGCTATCTTACGAATGGTGCTAGGTTTTATCATTGCATTAGTTATTGCTTTTGTAATCAGTTTGTTATTTAAAGGGAATCAGTTAAAAAAGGGGCAAGAACTAAGCAAAGAAATGTATGTATCTAAACCATCATTAGCTGAAAGGTTTAAACATATGTTCCAACACGCCATTGATGAATTTTTTAGTATGGGTAAGTATTTAGTGCTTGGTGCACTGTTAGCTGCATTTGTCCAAACCTTTATCTCCACGAAAGCGATGTTAGGATTAGGTGATGGGATTGTAGCAGCGACATTTGTCATGATGGGGTTAGCCTATTTATTATCTCTATGCTCGGAAGCTGATGCGTTTATCGCTGCATCTTTTAAACATTTATTTCCTCAGACCTCACTATTAGCTTTTTTAATTTATGGACCAATGCTAGATTTAAAAAACACAATCATGATGATGAGTATCTTTAAATTCCGTTTTGTCATTGTCTTAATGACAATCATTACGTTCGTCGTTTTTGGAAGTTTAATGATTTTCCATCGTTTTATATAGGAGGGAAAGTAATGAATTTCCATTGGGCACAAGCATTGAGAGCACTTATCTTACTACTTTTTTCTGCGTTCATCTTTATGCTACATCATACCGGAGAGATTGTAAGATTTATAAACCCAGAATATGTTTTGTTTAGTCAAATAGCTTCTGTTCTGTTCTTGTTTTTATTTTTTATTCAAGTCCCAAGGATATGGAGAGATCGCTCAATTGAGGTGGTAGACCATAGTAATTGTGGACCTTGGGGATGCAACCACGAAGATGGCTATAGTCAAAGCCTATCTATTAAGACACTGCTTTCTTATGCTATTATCATCATTCCACTTCTTACAGGTTTTTTATTGCCGGGAAAAGAACTAGACGCCACCATTGCCATGAAAAGAGGAGTATATCTTCCAGGAACTATGCAGGAAGAACTAGATCCATCCAGTTGTGAGGATACTCATTTTCATTCACAACTGTCGCATACAAGTACTAGCGATGAGCAGGAGTTGTTACATAGTACAGCAATCATCTTAGACTCTACAAGGTTTACTTCTCACTTAAATATCATAACGAAAAATCCAACTTTATTTAAGGGGAAAACAGTTCAACTAGAAGGATTTGCTTTAAGAGATGAGACATTAGGTGAGAATTATTGGGTAATTGCTAGATTTTTAGTTACTCATTGTGTAGCTGATGCAAGTGTAATAGGAATTTTAGTTCATCTAGATCATACTGATTTAGAAGAAAACGCTTGGATTAGAGTTCAAGGGAAACTCGATGTGATCAGTCATAATCATCATGGTAGTGTACCTATTATAAGTGATGCAAAGTGGCAGTTGATAAGAAAGCCTAAAGATCCTTATGTATATCCTAGTAAATAGGAAAGTGAATAGTAGGCACTCCTAGTAAACACGGTGTTAAAGCCTTTGTACCTCTAGTAACTATGCTATAATATAGTAATTATGTTAGTGTAAAGAACTGAGGTGCTATAGTGTCTAATAAAACAATTATCATTACAGGAGCCAATAGCGGAATTGGTTTGGAAGCAGCAAAAATTTTCTCAAATAGAGAAGCTCACGTTATACTGGCTGTTCGGAATTTACAGAAAGGTGAAGAAGCTGTAAAGTCAATTCGTCAAGCAAACAAAGGAGCAAAAGTTGAAGTAATGAAGTTAGATCTCTCTGATCTTGAAAGTGTTCGTGCATTTTCAACAGAATTTATAAGTAGATTTTCTTCATTAGATATCTTAGTTAATAATGCTGGCGTAATGGCTCCACCTTATGAAAAAACAGTAGATGGCTTTGAACTGCAATTCGGCAGTAATCATTTAGGACATTTTGCGTTAACTGGATTATTATTACCACTACTTAAGAAAACGCCAAAATCTCGGGTTGTAACACTAAGTAGCATTGCACATAGAGGAGCTTCCATTTATTTTGATAATCTAGATGGCTCAAAAGGTTATAAGTCAATGAAGTTTTACGGACAAAGTAAATTAGCGAATCTATTATTCGCTAAAGAGCTTGACCAGCGGTTGAAACAACATGGGGTTAACACGATTAGTGTCGCATGTCACCCAGGTATTACTTCGACCAATTTATTTAAGATTGGTAAAAAGGATTTAAACATTTTGAAACGGCTTCTTAAATTTTTCTTCCAAAGGGTTGAAATGGGTGTTCAACCTACCATCTACGCAGCCACTGAAGAGACACTAAAAGGCGGCGAGTACATTGGGCCAGATGGTTGTGGAAACAGAGCTGGTAACCCTGCTATCGAAACACCTGCAAAAACTGTATACAATGAAGAAACAATGGATAAGCTTTGGGAAGTGTCAGAGACATTAACAGGGGTAGTGTATGATTTTTCGTAGCAAGTCTATTGACATAAAAAAAAGAATATGGTAAATAAATAATGGGAATTAGCACTCGGTAGAACAGAGTGCTAATTTGTATATCTTACATAAATAAACAAAAAAAGGAGAGAGATTGTCATGTCAAAAACAGAGTTTAAAGCCGAATCAAAACGGTTGCTAGAAATGATGATTAACTCAATTTACACTCAAAAAGAGATTTTCCTACGAGAATTAATTTCTAATGCTAGTGATGCTATTGACAAAATCTATTACAGAGCATTAACAGATGAAAACCTAACATTTGATAAAGATAGTTACTACATAAAGGTCGTTGCTGACAAAGAAAATCGTCTATTAACCATTAGTGATACTGGAATAGGGATGACAAAAGAAGATCTGGAAAACAATCTTGGTACAATCGCAAAAAGTGGTTCATTTGCTTTTAAAAAAGAAAATGAACTGAAAGATGGCCATGATATTATTGGTCAGTTTGGCGTAGGCTTTTATTCTGCATTTATGGTTGCCGATGTCGTAACGGTTATTAGTAAGGCACTTGGAAGTGAAGAGGCGTACAAGTGGGAATCAGAAGGTGCAGAAGGCTACACAATTGTACCTTGTGAGAAAGAAACTGTTGGAACAGAAATTATCATGAAGATAAAAGAGAATACAGAAGATGAGTCTTACGATGAATTTTTAGAAGAGTATCGACTAAAAGGGATTGTTAAAAAGTATTCAGACTTTATCCGCTATCCAATTAAAATGGATGTAACGGGTCGTCGACCAAAAGAAGACAATGAAAGTGAGTTTGAAGATTACCAGGAGGAACAAACGATTAATAGTATGGTTCCGATCTGGAGAAAAAACAAAAACGAGCTGACAACAGAAGACTATGAAAACTTCTACGCTGAGAAGCACTATGGCTATGATAAACCAATCAAACATATTCACATTAGTGTAGATGGAACGATTCGTTATAATGCAATTCTTTTTATTCCTGAAAAAACGCCTTTTGATTACTACTCAAAAGATTTTGAGAAAGGCTTAGAGCTCTACTCAAGTGGCGTGTTAATTATGAATAAGTGTGCAGACTTACTCCCAGATTATTTTAGTTTTGTTAAAGGGATGGTTGACTCAGAAGATCTTTCTCTCAACATCTCAAGAGAAATGTTACAGCATGATCGTCAGCTGAAAATGATTGCAAAAAATATCAAAAGTAAGATTAAGAGCCAACTTCAAACCCTATTAAAAAACGAACGTGAAATGTATGTACAGTTCTTCGAGTCGTTCGGTAGACAATTAAAGTTTGGTGTATATAATGACTTTGGCATGAACAAAGATGAGCTTCAAGATTTATTAATGTTCTATTCTTCAAAAGAGAAGAAGTTAGTTACGTTAGATGAATATGTTTCAAGAATGCCAGAAGAGCAGAAGTATATTTATTACGCATCAGGCGAATCTATTGAGCGTATTGATCGCTTACCACAAACAGAGGTCGTGACCGAAAAAGGCTATGAAATTCTGTACTTTACTGATGATATAGATGAGTTTGCAATTAAAATGCTTACGGCATATCAAGAAAAGGAATTCAAGTCTGTTTCAAGCGGGAATTTAGGTATTGATGAAGAGGCTAGCAAAGAGAATGAAACAGATGATCATGAGAACAAAGAGTTATTAGATGCAATGAAGAACATCTTAACTGATAAAGTGAAGGATGTTCGAATTTCAAAACGCTTAAAATCTCATCCAGTTTGCTTGTCCACTGATGGTGAAGTTACGATTGAGATGGAGAAAATTCTTCAAGCGATGCCAGATAACCAAAACATTAAAGCAGATAAAGTACTAGAAATTAATCCAAATCATGAAGTGTTTGCAGCGTTAAAAGACTCTTTTGCAAGCGACAAAGATAAATTGTCACTCTATACAAAATTACTATTTAATCAAGCATTGCTAATAGAAGGCTTACCACTTCAGGATCCATTAGAGTTTACAAACGATATTTGTAAAATAATGGTTTAATAAAACAAACAGGTTAAATGAGGACAATGTCTTCATTTAACCCTTTTTTAATTTCGATACAAAAAAATTTCATCAAGAGACTTCTTAGTCATCGTATCGTACTTTATTTAATCTTAACAAATGTTCCATTCGTTCAAGTTTTGCTTTTTCCATTTGGTTAACAATTTTAATAATCTTTAATTCAATCCGAGAGATAGCAACAAAGACATTTTCCTTTTGTTCGAGCTGCTGAAAAGGTGTTAGGGATACATAGGAATGAAGCAAATTTGGCAGGTCTTCTTTGAGTATACGCTTAATCATATGACGATCTTCAATATCAAGTAGGTGAAAGTCAGGTGTGACTTTTTCAATTTGTTGAACTACTTTAGTTAATCGGTTTTCCAGGAGTGGGTCAACGGCAAGGGCATGATTATGATTAGAAATCCGTTTCATCTCAACTAGTAAGTTCCGTAATTCCTCTTGTTTTTCGGTAGGTGCACTATTGATTGCTTGTGGTCGTACCTCATGTTCATTGCTTTTTACTAATCGCCCGATAAGTGCGTCATCTAACATATCAAGTTTATAAAAAATGCCTTGTAAATAAGGTGAGCGTTTGACAGAACGTATCACAGATTGTCCTTGATAAGTGTAGTATATAGTCGCTTCGACGACCTTCCCCACACCTTGATTTGATTTGTAGATTTTTCGGTAAATGTCAATGATGATCCGTTTCTTAATTGGCGCTTCTGAGCCTCGTTGATCACTAAAATCTAATCTCATCCGCTTTTTTTTAATTTTTAAAAGAATTTTAAATTGAGTCGTTTTACGTTTGAATACGCGGTTAATTCTTTCCATCTCAGACAGGTTAATAATATCATCTATAAATTTTTCAGTATCGGAAAAGAGAGACTGGCTGTATTGATCTGAAATATACTCATCCTTCACAGGTTTCAGCCTGTCAGGTAAGAGGCTTTCAAAAAATGGAATTTCAAAAAGTCTAGAAAATAAGGGCATACGGAACGCTCCTCACTAGTTAATCTAAAAGCTTTTGTTTTATTTGAGTGTTTAGTTCATCGAGTTCAAGAATGAACTTTTTGCCACTTTCGATAATTCGTTCGTTTGAACTTTCCGTTAGTTTTATCGCAGAATAAACATCTTCGTAAGCTTTTCGGAACGTTTCAATGGCAATTGAAGGCTCTTCTAACATCTTTAACGTTTCTTCCGTATTTGATTTCAACATTTGGGCATTTGATAATAGCATTGCTTCCGTTGCTTCGTTTACATTTTTCACAGCGTCAATGACAGTTTTTTGATTACCTAAAGCTAATTGAATAGAAGCTGTTACCGTAATAATATTTTTAGTCATTGTAATTGCATTAAAAATAGCCTCTTCTAGCTTTTCATTATTTTCGACGATTAAATCAACGCTAGCTAAAGACTGTTGTAATACTAATACGGCTTGAGACATGTTTTTAATTCGAGAGATGACTTTTTGCTGCCCTTTCAATAAAGCAGGTTTTCTGTCCGTCCATTCCTCATCTGTCATTTTCTCCTCGAGCATGCTGTTCAGCTTTTTACCCACTTCAATTTGTTCATTTAACCCGTTAATTCTAGCAAAAGCAACTTCCTTTAGTTGATGCAGCATAACCGTATCTTCTTGGAGTTTATCCTTTCCGACAAGTAATGCACCAATAATATTGTCCACTTGAGATTCTACGGTTTTGTATTTCCTCGCGTATTGCTCCATTGGATTTCTTCTTAATAAACGGTCGATCATACTTTGGACTTGGCCCTTCTTCAGGTGACTAGGTTCAAGCTCTGACACAATTTCTCTCAGGCGAAGCAGATTTTTAGGTAGCTCATTATTGGGCTGATCCATCATGTCTTTAACTGGCCGTTTTAATGCTTCTAATGACTCGCCAGCACTTTTTTGTGCTTCAGTTCCTAGTCCGTTTAACCTTTCTAACAGTCGGTTAACATCTTCTTCATTGTTTAACGGTTTGAAATACTCTTTTACCTTCTCGTCTATGTCTATTTTAAATGTATTTTTATTTTCCATGTCATTCCCTCCAAATATCTCTTAGTATTCATACGTTTATGTAAAGAATAAGTTTCAATTCTCTGTCTAGCTCCAGGCGCGATCTGCTCCTGCGGTTACTCGTCGCAAAGATCCGAGAGGTAAGTCAAAGATGTTCTTGGCTCGAGGTCAAATAACCTGTCCGATAAAAAAGTGAAAGTGCACACTTTTTACCGGACAGAACATTTGCTTGTCGCCGATAAGCGGGCGCCTTGCGCTTTTCTCGCTATTTTTCACCTGAATTATATAATGAATTAACTGCAGCTTCAAGACAAATAGGAAAAGTCAAGCGACTTTTCCAAGTTTATGAATAAATAAAAATGTAGTAGCTAGTGATGAAATAGGAAAAAATGATCAGTAGAGATGGAATTGAGTAATTAAAGCTTGTCTTGGGTTTAACTCGGACAAGTAAATAGAACGTAATGAAATACAGACAGATGACTAAGGATGTGGTTAATTCATGGACAGGTTCGACATGAACCAATAACGGACCTTGTCGGTAAAAAATATCTGTACCGCATAAAATTAATATGTTGAATAAATTACTACCTAAGATTGACCCAATTGCTAAATTGAAATTTCGTAACTTACAGGCCACAAAGCATGCAACAGCTTCTGGTAAAGATGTAGAGGCTGCGATGAGAAAGCTTCCTACAAAGCTTGCACCTAAACCTGTTATAACTGCAATTCTGTCACCTGCAATTGTTAAAATTGAACCCGTTATCAAGATGATCAGCGCTGTGACGCCAAACCTGATCATGGCAGTTCTTGCTGTTAATTCAGGTAGTGGTTCTTCTCTTTCAGGTTCTGTGTCATCGGTTTTTGACGTTTGCTTCAGTCTAGACATGATAATCATTCCGATGATGTATCCACCAAGAATAACAAATGTATCTAGTCCTATTCCTAACACGATAAACATAACATCCAGGCGTAGGGAAAATAAGATAAGAAACATCAAAGTGATACCTATTCCAATTGTGTAACGGTGCTGTGTCCAAACTCGTTCAAAAACCTGATCTTTACGGAAGTAAAGGTCTAAAAATGCAAGGATAACAAGATTAAATAAATTACTTCCTAAGAGACTTCCTACAGCAAGATCAGGATTATTTAGCATGACAGCAGTATAACTTGTTGTTATTTCTGGGAGTGAAGTGGCACCAGCTAATAGCATGGAACCAATCAGCATTCCGCCAACAGCCGTCTTTGCGCTAATGACATCTGCATATGTTGATAATTTAGTTGCCGCAAATACGGTAATAGCTGCAACAAGTAAAAAGATAATAAACACCATAAGTCTCACCTCTTTACGGAGGATATTCGTTTCCATGTATTGATTATCTTGTACAAATTGTTTAAATTAATGATAGAAAAGCTGTGCCAATATTTTTCTGAAAAGGTAATCAAATAAAAAAAGAAGGTGACAAGATGAAACGTAAGCAACAAAAAAAAGTTGATGATGGAACGATCCATCTTAATGAACGAATTAGTTCAGATATTTTAGCTAAGTTGAAAGCGACGAGTAAATCATTAAAAGAGGAAGAACAAAGAAAAGAAGAAGAGGTAAGGGAACAGGAGAGACAACGTCGATTAGAAAAAGAAAAAAATAAGTCATTTGAAGAACTTCTAAACGAAAGTAATCTTGATTGGAAAAGTTATAAGTAATCAAAGCCCTAATTTTAGTCAACGTGGAGAAAACAAGCAACAGTCTGTGTTAGAGAGGCTTTAAGCTGTTCATAAAGAACCAGTTTACAAATTGTTCTTAATACTTTCATAGACTTTTAGTTTAGTTATGGTAAAATAATAGAAAAGTATGATAAATGTGATAAGGGGCGTTTACATATGAGACTTTGGCTAACCAAACTTTCTGTAGTCTTAATTACTTTTATGACGTTCGGGATGTTTATTCCTCCGACCTACCTTGATGCTGAAGCTTCAGACCAAGAGTTACTGGTTAAAGAAGAGAAACAATCACTTCCGAGTCAACCTAGAATTCAAACAAATGATACTGTCACTTCGACAGAAGAATCGATAGATGTTCGTGAACAATTTATTACCTATGCATCTGAACAAGCGAAAGTTCAATCCTTACAAAAGTTTGGACCGAAGATTTCAAACGTTGTAGGTGATGAGTTCTTAGAAGTGATTTTACCAAAAATTGAAGAGGTAATTCGTGATTTAGCAAGCGAAGTGAATGGTGAAGAACTTGTAAGGTTTGAAGTCACTGAAAGACCTTCTCAGGGTTATGGAGAAAAAATCTTTCATATCTTTAACGAAGAAACAGGCACAGACATTGCTCGTTTTCATGTTCGTCGAGTAAATCACCCTCGTGAAGGACATTCTTTTAATTTTCATTATCACCTATTAGAAGACCAATTTGAACAACATTATGATTTAGGTGATATTTACTGGGACAAAAATACACCACCAAAATGGATGTCGTAAGAAAAAGCACTTGATTAGATAATCGAGTGCTTTTTTGTACTATTTAAACGATAACGTGAAGTTCTCTGTTTTTAATTGTAATAAAGGTTGGAGTACTTCCTAATGGCTCACCATCTGCTTGAATAGGTACTGAACTAGTAGATGAAATCTCTATTTCTTTTCCACTAATCATTTCTACAGAAGGATGAAGTGTATGTTTCCCTAAGAAAACTAAAGGGAAAAATAAAAGCAGCTCTAAACGAGACAATGAATGAACAATACAAATGTTTAAGGTTCCGTCTGTGTAATTAGCTTCAGGACTAATTTTAAGACCACCACCATAATATGGGGTGTTAGCTAAAGCAATCAACCAAACATGGCTGTATGTTTTTTCTATTCCATCAACATGTATAGTCATCTCCGTTGATTGATAAGAGAAGACCCCTTTTAATACACCATAGATATAAGCTAATTTTCCTAACTTAATGAAATTAAGCCATTTTTTTATTTTAGAACGGTTTGCAAGCTCGGCAACTTTAGCATCAAAGCCAATTCCTACCACTGTGGCGCAAGGCTTGTCATCCACTTTAATCATGTCAATTTTTTTAGTATGTCCTCTTAAAATAAGATTAAGTGCTTCTGAACTTTTATGAGGGATTTTTAATGCCCGAGCAAAATCGTTTCCTGATCCAGCAGGTATAATCCCTATAGGAATTTCTGTATTCTCAACAAATTTCAAAGCGTGATGTATTGAGCCATCTCCGCCAATAATTACAATCGCCTTTATAGTTTCTTTCATTAGTTTCGTTTCAATATGTAATAAATCTTCTGGTTTCGTAATAAAGAAAGCCTTGTAATTGACTTCCTTACTCTGTAAGATTGGCAATGTCTTCTTCCAAACTTTTGCACCTTTACCTGATTGATTATTGATTATGAATAAGTACAATGTATCACCTTTTTTCTACTGTAAGTATGATGTGCCATATAGTATAGTATACTATGAGTCTAGCAATGGAGAAATAGGAAGGATCAAATAAAATGAAACAATGGCTAGTATTAAGTATCGCAATCTCAGCTTTTCTAGTAGTGTGGGGGAGCGTTTTCTACTTGTTCTTCTTAAAACAAGAACCTACGATAAAATACGCACGCGATTTATCTGAAGTTTATGTCGTAAGTTATCCAAAAGAAAGTAAAGAAGAAGAACTAATAATGGATAAAGCACTAATAGTTTTTACCAAACATCAAACGGAGGTAAATAAGCTAGCGGTGCCACCATTAACAGAGGGGATCGATTATGGAGATGGTATTTCTATAGATGATGTTCTTGTAAATGTTGGAATTGCTTTAAATGTGACAAAAAATTAGAATGTTATTCTCCATACTAGAGTAGAATATATGAATTGCATCATGTATACTAGTGAAGAAAGAAATAAAGTAAATATCAAAAATATTTACTATAGGGGGTACAGCAATGTTGACAAACATCGGAATTCCGGGTTTAGTTTTAATTCTTGTTATTGCATTAATTATCTTTGGACCAAAAAAATTACCGGAGTTAGGTAAAGCGGTTGGCCAAACATTAAGAGAGTTTAAATCATCAACTCGTGAGCTAACGAAAGATGTTGTAGAAGAATTCGAAGACGAAAAACCAAAATCAAAAACAAAGAACTAAACGTAACTATATAGTAGTATGTTTAAAGGATAATTGGTAAAGATGTGAGATTTGTTTTATCCGTCTTGCATCTTTTTATGTTGTTTAAGGAGCCGTGAAGTATGACTGATCAAAGTATGTCTGATCAAAGTATGAATGTTCTTGATCACTTAGATGAATTACGTAAGCGCATCATTATTATCTTAGGAGCATTTATCGTCTTTTTTATCGCCAGCTTTATATTTGTAAAGGATATCTATGACTGGTTCGTCAAGGATTTGGACATGCCATTAACTGTCCTAGGTCCAATGGACATAATCTATGTCTACTTTTTATTATCAGGAGTAATTGCTCTGGCCTTAACAGTACCAGTAATTATTTTTCAAATATGGCTATTTGTTAAGCCAGCTTTAACTAGAAGAGAACAAGTAGTAACGCTCACTTACATTCCAGCATCTTTGTTCTTATTTGTGGCAGGATTGTCTTTCGGATATTTCGTTGTATTACCATTAGTGTTGAACTTTCTCTTCAGTTTAGGTGGAGACATGTTTCAAATGATGTTTACAACTGACAAGTACTTTCAATTCGTTTTACGAATGACGATTCCATTCAGTATTCTTTTCGAAATGCCTCTAGTCGTTATGTTCCTAACAAGCTTAGGGATTGTCACACCAAAAGGTATGATAAAAAACCGTAAATATGCGTTCTTCTTTATTGTTGTGATTTCAGTGTTAATATCACCACCTGATTTTATTTCAGACGTGTTGGTCATTATCCCTTTAATTTTCCTCTATGAGGTAAGTATTGTTCTATCAACAATCGTTTTCCGTCGAAAAAGAAAAAGAGAACGTGAATTAGAAAATCAATCTTAAGTTAAAAGTAAAAGCGAGAACCGGCTAAATTTAGCCGGTTTTTTAATTTTTTCAGGGCTAAGAAGATCGTTCCTATACTACTTTTACAATTTTAGGACTTATTTCGACTGGGTTTTCCATTAATTATGAAAAGTATTGTTTGCTACAGAGCTTATTGTGACTGGCTTTACCATAAGTTAGGAGAAGGTTGTTTAATACCGAGCTTATTGTGACTGACTTTACCATAAGTTAGGAGAATTTTGTTTAATACCGAGCTTATTGTGACTGACTTTACCATAAGTTAGGAGAATTTTGTTTAATACAGAGCTTATTGTGACTGAATTTACCATTATTTAGGGAAATTCTGTTTAATACCAAGCTTATTGTGACTGACTTTACCATAAGTTAGGAGAATGCTGTTTAATACCGAGCGTAGTGTGACTAACTTTACCAATGATTAGGAGAATCTTGTTTAATACCGGGGTTATTGTGACTGACTTTACCATAAGTTAGGAGAATCTTGTATAATACCGGGGTTATTGCGAATGACTTTACCATAAGTTAGGAGAATGTTGTTCAAATCCGAGCTTATAGCGACTACATTAATAACCACGCGCTTCTTCTGTCATCGTAAATTCTATAACCCATTAAATTATGCTCCGAATGAATAGTAAAGTAATTAGAAGGTCAATCCAACTAAATATAGTATTTCTAGGAACTGCTATAGCAGTTCTTTTTTGCCTTGCGTTCATAAAGATATCACAAATAAAAGTGATTTCCATCACATTTCTTCTACTTTTCAAAAGGTAAAATGAAATTAAGTTGAAATAAATTCCTCTAAGTATCGCACCATACTTGAACTAGAGCAACAAATGGAAATTCCAAAAGAGGTAAGGGGGAAAAGTTATCATGGAATTAACTCGTAGAAGCTTGCTAAAAGCTGCAGCAATTTCATCAGCAATGATTGCGGCAGGCTGTACCCAAAAAGAAGTTGCTACACCAGAGACAAAAGAACCAGAAAAAGATCCTGTTGAAGTAGAAGCTCAATCAATCGAACCAGATGAGTGGAAGACTTCTGTTTGCCGTTATTGCGGAACAGGCTGTGGGGTGTTAGTGGGAGTTAAAGAAAATAAAGTTATCGCCGTAAAAGGTGACCCTGATAACCGGTCAAATCGTGGTTTAAACTGTATTAAAGGATATTATCTAGGTAAGATCCTATTTGGAAAAGATCGCTTAACAAAACCATTAATTCGGGAAGACAATAGTAAAAAAGGAACGATGGAAGGGTTCCGTGAGGCATCTTGGGAAGAGGCCCTAGACTTAGTAGCTAGCAAAATTAAAGAAGCTCATGATACAGATCCTAATTCGATTGCATTTTGGGGATCAGGACAGCAAACAATCCATGAAGGGTATGCGTCTGTAAAGCTATGGAAGGTTGGTTTACAGAATAATAATATTGATCCTAATGCAAGATTATGTATGGCGAGTGCTGTAACTGGTTTTATGTCAACGTTCCAATCAGATGAGCCAATGGGCTGTTATGATGATCTAGACATGGCGGATGTTTTTGTTACGTGGGGAGCCAATATGGCAGAAATGCACCCAGTCTTGTATTCTCGCTTAACTGCAAGAAAACTATCGGACCCTAACGTTAAGCACTATGATTTAACCACCTATCACACTCGTACTTCTGAAACAGCTGATAAAGTAATGGTTTTTAGACCACAAACCGATTTGGCGATTGCCAATTGTATTATCAACTATTTAATTGAAACTGACTCGTATGATAAGCAGTTTGTTGAAGAGCACTGCCAATTTAAAGCAGGTCAGGAAAACTTAGGTCATTCGATTGATGACGGATATGATAAGAGTGAGATTGGTCAAAAGGTAAATGATTCTTGGCCAATTACCTTTGATGAATTTAAGGAAATGGTTTCAGTTTATACATTTGAATATGTATCGGAACTATCAGGTGTTGCGGCTGAAGATTTAGAGGCACTAGCAAAAGAGTTCGCGAATCCAAATAAGAAGATTATGTCGACATGGACGATGGGGGTAAACCAGCATACACGTGGGACGTGGATGAATAATTTAATTTATGATGTCCATCTATTATCTGGAAAGATTAGTCAGCCAGGTAGTGGACCATTCTCATTAACAGGTCAACCAAGCGCTTGTGGAACTGCTCGTGAAGTTGGAGTATTCGCTCACCGTTTACCTGCAGATTTAGTGGTAAATAACCCTGAACACCGACGCTTTAGTGAGATGATTTGGAATTTACCTGAGGGCTATTTAGATGCCATTGAAAAGCCAGGTCTTCACACGATTGCCATGTTCAGACAGCTTGGCCTTGGAAATGTTAAATTCCTTTGGAGTATGTCCAATAACTGGGGACAAACGTTACCAAAAACAAATCGTTTCCGTGGGATTGATACAGATGGAAAAGGTGTTATCGACGGCTTTATTGTAGTTTCTGAAGTTTACCCAACGAGATCAACTGAAATGGCGAATGTTGTTTTTCCGGCAGCGATGTGGGTAGAGAGGGAAGGAATGTTCGGAAATGCAGAACGTCGTAACTCGATTTTTGAAAAGTGCCAAGAACCACCGGGTGAGGCAAAGTGGGATTTATGGGCGATGGTTCAGGTAGCAAAACGCGTGCTAGAAGGCAAGAAAATTGGTGAGCACGATGCCTTTGATGTTGTCTTTGGAAAGTATGGTCCGGACATTTGGGATTATGAAAAAAATGATTTAATTGATGAACATGAAGTTTGCGTAAGAATGTTTGAAGAATATCGTTTGTTTTCTGCACCACATCTTCATAAAGATCCTTCTGTTCAAGAACTTGGGTATAAGTTAAAAACGAGTGCAAAAGAATTAGGCCCATATGAAGAATATTTAAAGCAACATGGGATGCGCTGGCCGGTTCGTGAAGTGAATGGTGAATGGCTAGAAACAAAATGGCGCTATGCACATGGAGATCAAAAGGATGGGTTTGATCAAGTCGGCGTGGAAACGTTTGGTGAAGTAGGTAAATATAAGAATATTAGCTTCTACAAATCAGCAGACAAACGACCAACAATCTTCTTTAGACCATTTGAAGATGCAGCTGAAATTCCGGATGATGAGTATCCATTCTGGTTATGTACAGGAAGGGTGTTAGAGCACTGGCATAGTGGATCGATGACTCGCCGTGTACCAGAACTGCACCGAGCATACCCAGAAGCTTTATGCGAAATGCATCCTGATGATGCTGCTGCAATAGGGATTAGTGACATGGACTGGGTAATTGTAAGGTCACGCCGTGGTGAGACGAAAGTAAAGGCAACCACGACAGGACGCGGAAAGCCGCCAAGAGGTTTAGTATATGTCCCATTCTTTGCTGAAGAAACAATGATTAATAATGCAACACTGGATGCCTATTGTCCAATTTCAAAAGAACCTGATTACAAAAAATGTGCCGTTAAAGTTATTAAGGCTTAGAGGGAGGGACTACCATGAAAAAATCTAATTATTTTCTATTCGCAGTCTCATTAGGAATACTGATTTTTGCAATTGTCGTAGGTGTTACTCTCTTCCAGGATTCAAGTAGTGAGACGGTGGCAAAACCAAGTGAGCCAGCAAAACAAGAACAAAAGCAAGAGACTGCTAAGGCAGCTACAAAAACTGTATCTATTCCACAATTGAGTCAAGAAAGAGCAGAAGCGGCAACGATGGTCCTGATTTCAGCGCCTACACTTCAACCTCCAGACCATGCCGGTAGATGGAATCCGAAAACTATGGGTGCAAGCTGCTTAATGTGTCATGAAAATGCAGAAGCGATGGGTGCTAGAGTTATTCCTATTGATCACTTTGTTGATCAAGACCGTTCAAAAGGAATTGTTGGACCAAGGTATGTTTGTGTAACATGTCATGGGTTAGATACTGGAGAAGAAAAAGCAGCATTTAACGATTAGTACAAATAATAAAAACGGAGGTGTAAGCATGGTCATATCAGGATTTATGCTAATCACAGTAAAAGGAAAAACAGCCGCAGTTATAGAGCAGCTACAGAAGCTTCCTGGAGTAGAGGTTCATCACGTAGAACAAGAGGTTAAGATTATTTTAACACTTGAAGCCCCTTCGGTTGATGAGAGCTACCGTATTGGAGAAGCATTTAAAGAGATTGATGGCATTGTGACGATCTGCCTTGCTTACACAAATTTTGAGGACGATGATGCAATGCAACACCAGGTAGTGATCCACTAATGATTGAGAAAATGAACCGTAGACAGTATCTTAAGGAAAATTTTCGTTCTTCCTTTCAATTCTTAGGCGCAGTCATCGGAGCTACGATAGAGCAAGAGCGAAATTTTATTCGTCCGCCTGGTGCAGGAGGTAATGAACTGTTGTTTCTCGCTACGTGCAACCGTTGTGGTGCATGTGCAGATGTTTGTCCAACCAAAACCATCGGTTTATTCTCAGTAGATTACGGAGCTAAGCTAGCTGGTACACCGTTTATTAATCCGAACGAGTCTCCTTGTACATTTTGTAATCAATGCATTAGTCATTGTCCAACGGGCGCATTAGAGAAAATAGGTCCCAAAGAAAAGCTTGGAGTGGCTGAAATATTCGAATTCAACTGTTTAGCTCATAAAGGTACAATGTGTGATTACTGTATCCGAGCGTGTCCTTTTGGTCGTAATGCTTTGTCTTTAGTAGACGGGAAACCAAAGGTTACAGAGGAAAACTGTAATGGGTGTGGTCTATGTGTAGCGGCGTGTATTCAGACGTATAAGGGGATTTATGTGAAAGCGTTAGAAACGTAAAGGAATGGCCGAATGGCCATTCTTTTTAACGTTTATCGTTACTTTGTTTCCCAGCTTGTCCAGCCTCAACGTAAGGCTCACGAGCAAATTCTTGTTGTGGAGAATTTCCTAATGGACTTACGTGACCACCATGCTTGTTTTTTCCTTCTTTTCTAGGGTTTGCTTTTCGTTTTGTCATGTTCGTAGCTCCCTTAATGTAGTAAGTACTAACGTTTCTATTATCCGCGTTTTTGTTCATTTCTATTTATAGATTTGAGGCTTTCTCTGTGTTATGGTTACAATGATACTTTTTGTTACGGAGTTGGAGATATGGTAGAAAAATCATTAACGGAATATACACCGTTGTCAATTTTAAAAAAATATTACGGATATACAAGCTTTAGGAGAAATCAACAGGAAATTATAAATGCAATACTAGAGGGACGCGATGCACTTTGCATCATGCCAACAGGTGGCGGGAAATCAATTTGTTATCAAGTACCTGCGATGTTATTAGAAGGCATAACCATTGTCATTAGTCCACTTATCTCATTAATGAAAGATCAAGTTGATACGTTAAATAGTATTGGTGTCCCAGCTGTTTATATAAACAGTACAGTATCTCAAAGTGATCAAGTAATGATGATGGACGAGATAAGTCAAGGGATGTACAAAATGGTTTATGTTTCACCTGAGAGAATGGAATCAAATCAATTTCTAAATTTTCTACAACAATTACCAATCAGCTTAATAGCAGTCGATGAGGCTCACTGTATTTCCCAGTGGGGTCATGATTTTCGCCCGAGTTATGCAAAAATCGGTCGGTTAATCCAACAGCTTTCACCCCGTCCTATCATTGCTGCTTTTACAGCGACAGCTACGAAAACAGTGGCAGAAGATATAAAAAAAGGCCTGTTGTTACATTCTCCCCAAGACTTTGTTTCTGGTTATGAAAGAGAAAATTTGGCTTTTTCAGTCGTGAAGACAGGAAATAAACGAAAATATATCTTAGATTTTATTCATAATTTTAAAGGTGAAAGTGGCATTATTTATACAGCTACTAGAAAAGATGTGGAAGAATTACACGGGTTTCTAGAAAAAAATGGTATCAAAACGGTAACATACCATGGAGGAATGTCTGAAGCAATCCGAAATGATCACCAGGAACGATTTATTTTTGACGATGAAAAAATTATCATTGCCACAAACGCATTTGGTATGGGAATTGATAAGTCAAATGTCCGTTACGTTCTTCACTATCAGTTACCTAAAAGTATGGAGGGATACTATCAGGAAGCGGGACGAGCTGGGCGAGATGGAGAAAATAGTGAATGTGTATTATTATTCTCAAGTAAAGATGTACAAACACAAAAATATTTAATTGAACAGTCCACTTCGTATGATGACCGTAAAGAACACGAGTATAGCAAGTTACAAGCGATGGTTGATTATTGCCATACAACCAAGTGCTTGCAAACTTTTATTGTGAATTATTTTGGTGATGAAAGCTCGAGTGAATGTGGGAAGTGCTCAAACTGCAAATCTGATTTGGCAGAGATTGATGTCACAACAGAAGCTTTAAAAATCTTTTCGTGTGTTGTTAGAATGAAGGAACGTTTCGGCGTTACCTTAATTGCTCAGGTGTTAAGAGGTTCGAATAACAAGCGGATTAAAGAATTAGGGCTAGATCAATTAACAACCTACGGTATCATGAAAGACAAAACTGAAAAAGAAATTAGTGAAATGACCCAATTATTTATAGCTGAAGGCTACTTAGCTCTAACTACGGGTCAATACCCCACAGTTAAATTAACCGAAAATGCACTATCTGTCTTAAAGCATGGCGAGAAGGTTCTACAGAAAATTAAACCAGTGAAAAAAGAAGAGCCTGTTCACTCCGAATTATTTGAAATACTTCGGCAGGTTCGGAGAGAATTAGCTGAAAGAGAAAAACTCCCACCATATATCATCTTTTCAGATGTGACCTTAAAGGAAATGTGCAAATTCTATCCTCAATCTAAGGCTGATATGCTTCAAGTTAAAGGAGTAGGGGAAATGAAGTTTGCGAAGTATGGAGAAAACTTTCTTCAAGCCATCCTTCAATTTAAAGAAGAAAATCAGCTGCTACCAACGGAGACGGTAGAGGAGGCTGTCATGAAGAAAAAAGATGAAGATCCTAGTTATTTAATGACGATACAGCTTTTTAAAGAAGGAAAAAACATTCATGAAATCTCAATCGAAAGAGAGTTAAAAGAAACGACAATTGAGCAACACCTTCTCCAAGGAGCGATCGAAGGGTTGGAGTTAGATTGGAATAGAATTTTACCTCAAGAATTTGAAGAACTTATTCATGAAAAACGTTTAGAGCTAGGCGGCGAGAAGTTAAAACCTTTAAAAGAAGCATTACCAGAAGAAATTAGCTACTTTCATATTAAATTGGCATTGTCGATTACGAGATAACAAAGAGGGTGTCCCTAGGGCACCCTCTTCTTGTAATTATTTAAGAACTACTTCTTTAGCTGTCATGTGCTCGATTTTTTTGATAATATCAGCAATTGACTCAGGGTCATGACTGTCGTATGTTTCAATATCTAACCTTAGGATTGGGCAAATTGTAAATTCATTAATCCA
This sequence comes from Anaerobacillus alkaliphilus, assembly GCF_004116265.1. Classification (NCBI taxonomy): domain Bacteria; kingdom Bacillati; phylum Bacillota; class Bacilli; order Caryophanales; family Bacillaceae; genus Anaerobacillus; species Anaerobacillus alkaliphilus. Next base: position 232,440 of record NZ_QOUX01000001.1, read on the forward strand.
GTTTTGGTAGCGTTCATATAGATCTTCCCAGAATTTTACTGGTGTGTCTGTTTCCATTTTTCGGCCACGTCTATGCACACGTTCTAAGATTTTTTCAAGAGAGCCGTCCAAGTAGATTAACACATCTGGTTTAGGGAAGTATGGTGATAGTGTCATCGCTTCGAAAAGTGAACTGTAGGTTTCAAAATCACGGTCACTCATATTTCCTTGATCGTATTGTAGTTTTGCAAAGATGCCTACATCTTCATAAATACTGCGGTCTTGAACATAACCGTAGCCACTTTCAAACATCGCCTTCTGTTGTTTAAATCTTTCTGCTAAAAAGTAGATTTGTAGATGGAAGGACCACTTTTTAAAATTCGCATAATAGTCCTCTAAATAAGGGTTTCCATCTACTTTTTCAAAGGATGCTTTAAAATCTAGAGCATTTGCTAGATTCCTAGTTAATGTTGACTTACCAACACCAACTGTACCCGCTAGTGTGATTAACGCATTGTTTTTGATTGTTGTCTCAATCATGTATTCCAACTCCCATAAATTAGTTACTTACACAAAGATGTTGATCTATTTCAGAAAAGATTGTTTTTAGGTGCTGTTTATTTTTAACGAAGTCTATCTTATCACCATCAAACGTTATCACAGGGACATTCGGGTGATCCTTACTAAACTTTTCCATAAACTTGTCGTAGTCAGATGAGAGTTGAAATAAATAAGCAGGATCTATGTTTTTCTCAATATCTCTTCCTCTAAGTGAGATACGTTCTAATAATGTATCTAAACTAGCTCTTAAATAAATGATTAAGTTTGGCTCAGGCATATTTTCTGTAAGTATATAATAGATCTTTTTATATTTCTCATACTGTTGACTTTGTAAGGTTCGCTCAGCGAAAATTTGATTTTTAAAAATATGATAATCGGCTACCGCTGGTTGGCCTTGTGCTAAATGGTATTTTTTAATATCTTCTAATTGTTTATACCGATTACATAAGAAGAACATTTCTGTTTGAAAGCTCCACTCGTCAATGTCTTTATAGAAGTTCCCTAAAAAAGGATTTTCTTCAACAATTTCATTAAGTAGCGTGTATTGATAGTAATTGGAAATTTCCCTTGCAAGAGAAGATTTACCAACGCCAATTGGTCCTTCGACAGCGATAAATGGTACTTGTTTCAACGTTTTTCCTCCTCGTTCTACAACAATAGACAAACGTTATTTTAACATAGTCGCTACCATTCGTGTAGTTTTATCTTTATTTTTACATTTTTTCGGTTATTCGTTTGTATACTTCTTTGAGTTTTGGAAAAAATGGAAATATTAACAAAGAAAGGAGGAGTGGTATAGATGGAAATGGATATGAGTGTTGATCAAGTAATAAGTTCAATTAACCAATTACATACAAGTGGTGAAGCCTTAGCGAAGAAAAAGATAAAAAAAACACATCCAGAATTGATGCGAAGCGCCCTTCATTACTTTCCTAGTTGGGAGCACGCCATTAAAGAAAGCGGAATAGAGTAGTACATAAGGGATCAGAGCAAAGGAACTCTCGCGTTTTTTGCTCTGATTCTTTTTTTTGTCCGCGGGAGAAGATAGACGTAAATAATTCCATTCGATATTTTTTTTTAGTATGATAGAAATAATTATATAGACTACTAGAATATGTAATAATCTATTAGAATGGGGTGCTTATGTGAGTAAGGTTAAAATCGTAACGATTCTACAGTTGATGTTCCAAAAGAAGATTTAGAAGCGTTAGGTGTAGAAGTTGTGCCTCTAACCATTACTGTAGATGGTAAGTCCTATATTGATGGTGTAGACGTATCAGCAAAAGAATACATATCATTGCTAAAAGAGTCCAAAGAAATTCCTAGAACATCACAACCTTCTGCTGGTGTGTTTGCTGAAGCTTATGACCGTCTTGGGGCAGATGGTAGTGAGATTATTTCGATACATCTAACAAGTGGGATGAGTGGTACATTTGGTTCGGCCCAAAGCGGTGCGCAAATGTCTAGCTCTAAAGTAACTGTTGTGGATTCGAAATTCATCTCCCGTGCTCTTGGATTCCAAGTTGTTGAAGCAGCAAAACTGGCTCAAGCTGGTAAGACTGTAACAGAAATTACGGAACAACTAACTAAGATAAGAGAAAACTCATCGCTGTATATTATGGTCGATACATTAGAATACTTAGCAAAAGGTGGAAGGATTGGTAGAGGAAAAGCATTACTAGGATCACTATTAAAAATTAAACCAATTGCTTCACTTGCAGACGGGGTCTATACTCCAGTATCGAAGGTTCGAACATATGTACAATTAATTAAATTCCTAACAAAACAATTAGAAACTGAAACAGCTAATAAAACCATTAAAGCAATTGGAATTGCCCAAGCAGATGCATTAGAGTTAGCCAATGATCTCAAAAAAGCATTATCTGAAGCAACAGGCTTCCAAGCGATTGACATTGTTGACACAACACCAATTATTAGTACTCACACCGGACCAGGTGCTTTGGCATTAATGTATTACGCTGAGTAAACGTAACAAGAGGTGACAGTATTATTGTCACCTCTTTCGTATTATCCTCTTGGTACGCGCTTATTGTCTTTTTTAGCCTTTGCAATGTCTACATTTTCATCCGCAATTTCTTCGTTATAAACACTTTCAGTTGGTGTCATGTTATTTTTAGAAGCTGCGTTATGAAAATGTTTGCGTTTTGTTTGAGTATACCGAGTCATAGGCTTATTGACCGTTAAGCTGTTGTTCAGCCATCTGAACAAGACGCTTAGTGATCTCTCCGCCTACAGAACCATTAGAACGGGATGTATCATCGGCATTTAATCTTACTCCAAACTCTGAGGCAATTTCGTATTTCATTTGATCTAATGCTTGTTCAATACCAGGTACTAGTAATTTATTTGTATTTGGCATCTTAATCCCTCCTTACACAATATCCTTACCCTTACGAGAGATTATATGAAATGTAATACTAACCAAAAAAGATAAATTAAAGGGTAATCACACGGTATTTGCTAGCTAACTGGATAAAATGTTTCATCGAAGAGAGCTCAACTGTGTAAGAGGAAAAATATTGCAATCGTATGTGAAAATGTGAACATAAAATTCATAAAGTCATTAACAATTTATGAAAACCTGCTAAATCTTATTTTCAAAACCTAATTTTACCGCTAAAGTATACATATAAAATGATTTTGAACGTCGGGTCATCTGACGAATAAGAAGCATTAGTTATCATATCGTAGAGGGGAAATACATGATGAAAAATCGCTGGTTAATCGCATTATCAGCAGTGGCAATCCACTTATCTATTGGATCAGCTTATGCGTATAGTGTATACGTAAAGCCATTAGAAACATTAGGCTGGCAAAAGACCGAAGTATCGTTAGCTTTTACAATTGCAATCTTCTTTTTAGGAATGTCTGCAGCAGCGTTTGGTCAATTTGTTGAAAAGCAAGGTCCTAGGAAATCAGCTTTGCTAGCGGCAACTTTGTTTACTTCGGGGATTTTAGGGTCCGGTTTGGCTGTGTTAATGGAATCCCTACTATTATTTTATCTTACTTTCGGGGTATTAGGAGGTATGGGTCTAGGATTAGGGTATATCTCACCTGTTTCTACCTTAGTAAAGTGGTTCCCTGATCGCCGAGGTTTAGCAACAGGTATGGCTGTACTCGGTTTTGGAGCAGGAGCTTTAATTACGGCGCCAATCGCAGAACGATTAATTGTTACGATCGGTGTATCAAACACATTCTTTACTCTCGGTGTTGCTTACTTTATCCTAATGTTTCTGGGGGCATCCTATATTGCCAAACCACCAGAAGGATGGGTGCCAAAAGGAATGGAACCTGGGACTGTAAGTGGTGGAAAATATGATATTAAGGGTACACAAGACTTAGCACAGTTAACAGCGAAAGAAGCAGCTAAAACCAAGCGCTTTTGGTTGTTATGGGTGATGATGTTTATTAATATTTCAACAGGTTTAATGTTAATTTCTGTAGCCTCTCCAATGGCTCAAGAAAAAGTAGGAATGACTACTGTAGCTGCAGCAAGTATGGTGGCATTAATGGGGCTATTTAATGGAGCTGGCCGAATAGCTTGGTCAAGTGCGTCAGACTTTATTGGAAGACATAGAATTTACGCCATTTTCTTTAGTATTCAATTAGTTGCGTTCTTAATCTTGCCTAACATAACAAATGTGCTTGTTTTCCAAGTGTTGATATTTTTAGTTTTAACAATTTACGGCGGAGGATTTGCAGCATTACCAGCATTCATTGGTGATTTATTTGGGACAAAACAGCTTGGTGCTATTCACGGATTAATCTTAACGTCATGGTCAATGGCTGGGGTAATGGGTCCGTTATTGGTAGCGTACATTCGTGAAACAACAAATAGTTATGATGCAACCTTTTATATCTTTGTTGCGTTCCTAGCGATTGCATTATTCACTTCATTCTTAATGATGAAAGACATACAACGTATTAAAGCTCAGAAAGCAATGACAATGCAAAAAGCGAGCTAAATACGAACAAAGAAAGGACAGCGCCGGCTGTCCTTTCTTTGTTAGATTTTATACACCTTGACTGCGCAAGCCTTATATTCGGCTGTGCCTGATATAGGGTCAAATTCATCGAGGGTAAGAGCATTTGTAGGAACTTCTGCCCAATGGAAACTCATGAAAACATCGCCTCGTTGCATCTTCTTACAAACCTTTGCTTTCACTTTTACTTTGCCACGTCGCGATTCAACAAATACGTATTCACCATCTTCAATAGTAAGCGCACAAGCATCCTCTTCGTGCATATCAACTGTTTCTTCGGTTTGTTTTAATTTTATATTCGCTGGGTAATATCTTGTCTGTGAATGGGTATTATATTGTTCAAGACGTCTACCAGTTGTGAGTGTGAAAGGATAGTCTGGACATGTTGGTTCTGCAGGAAGGCAGAAATCAACAGGGACAAACTTTGATTTTTCCTTTAGCTCTATTCCTTGATGAAATCTCTCATGAAGGACAAACGTACCAGGATGATCGATGGTAGGGCATGGATAATGAAGGCCGCCTTCACGATCAAATCGTTCGTAGCTCATACCACCAAACATTTCAGGCACTAGAGTTCTTACTTCATTCCAGATTTCCTCACTAGAACTATAGTCCATGTTGTAGCCCATGAGTTGAGCTAATTCACAAAGGATTTGCCAATCTTCTTTGGTGTTTAGGTGAGCTTCAATTCCTTTTCGTGTTCGTTGGACACGACGGTCAGCGTTGATATAGGTTCCATCCACCTCAGCCCATGAACGTGCGGGTAAGACGACGTCAGCAATTTTTGCTGTTTCATGAAGGAAGAGATCCTGAACAATTAATAGATCAACGTTTTTGATAGCGGCCGTCGTGTGATGCATATTTACATCTGCCATAATTGGATTTTCTCCAATAATATATAATGCCTTCATTTTCCCTTCGGACATTTTTTCTAACATCGCTGTTTGCGTATGTCCGTTATGTCGAGGCAAGCTAACTCCCCAAGCATCTTCAAAAAGTTTGCGGTGCTCTTCGTTCCCCACTTTTAAACCACCAACGAACTGGTTAGGTAAACAACCCATATCACCAGCACCTTGTACGTTATTTTGGCCACGAAGCGGTAAAATCCCGGTGCCTTCTTTCCCAATATTTCCTGTTAAAAGAGCAATGTTGGCAATATCTAACACATTATTTACGCCAAAGTGATGTTCAGTAATACCTAACGTGTAGGCGATCATTCCTTGGCCAGCCTGAGCGTAGGCGCGAGCGACTTCACGAATATCTTCAGCAGGGACTCGTGTAATTTCAGCAGCATACTCAGGAGTATATCGTTCAACTTTATCCTTAAGCTCTTCAAAGCCTTCTGAGACTCTTGCGATATATTCCGTATCATACAATTCTTCCTTAATGATGACATGAATCATTGCGTTTAGTAGGGCGATATCACTTCCTACCTTGAGCTGTAAATGTTTTTCAGCAGATTTAACCATATCAATTTTTCTTGGATCAATCACAAATAAACGTAATCCTGCTTTTACTGCTTTTTTAATTCGATTTGCGACAATTGGATGTGCTTCTGTCGTATTTGAACCGATGAGAAGAAGTACCTTTGCTTGGTCAAAATCCTCAAAACGGTTTGTTGGTGCACCTGAGCCACCAAACACAGTTGCCAGACCGGCAACGCTAGGAGCGTGTCACGTTCGATTACATCCGTCTATATTATTCATCCCAAGCACAGCCCGAGCAAATTTTTGTGTGACATAATTGGTTTCATTTGTTGCCCGTGCACATGCAAATATTGACATGCTTTCTGCTCCAAATGTTTGTTTAATAGTTGTAAGCTTTTCAGCAATAAACTTCAGTGCCTCTTGCCAAGATACCGGCTGTAGTCTTCCCTCTTTTCGAAGTAATGGCGTTTTAAGACGATCATCAGCATGAACATAATTGTAAGCAAACGACCCTTTAATACATGTTTGCCCTTTGTTAACAGAACCTTCTTTGTCTCCCCTAACTTTGACAATTCGATTGTCTTCTATTTCGGCAACTAGACTACAACCTGTGCCGCAATAGCTGCAAATCATTTTAACTTCTTGAGTGTTCCCCATACTCAAAAACTCCTCCCCGAGTTTACTAACAATGTAGAAACTTCCATATTTGTATGTGAATTGGTAGTTTCTTAGCAGTGTTTATACTATAATTGTAGCAAAGTCCATAATTAAAAAAAGGACATAAATCACACTTGGCAATAGAAATGAGGAAATTTTTGTGAAAAATGTAGGGTTAGTCTTGGAAGGTGGCGGTATGCGTGGTGTGTATACTGGCGGTGTTCTCGAATTTTTTAGCGAACACCAATTATTTTTTCCATATGTCATCGGTGTTTCTGCAGGTGCATGTAATGGGGCTTCTTATGTATCGAGACAAAGAGGTCGTAATTATCAGGTTACCGTTGATTTAGTGAATCACCCAAACTACATATCCTATAAAAATCTACTAAAGAGAAAAGGGCTTTTTGGGATGGATTTTATCTTCGATGAAATTCCGAATAAACTAGTCCCGTTTGATTATCAGACGTTTGAAGAAGTGCCAGAGACATTTTTGATTGGGACAACGAATTGTGACACTGGTGATCCTGTGTACTTTGAAAAAAAAAATTGTTTACGAGACGTTTCTACAGTTCTAAGAGCATCTAGTTCGTTACCGCTAATGGCACCGATGGTCTCTTATAAAGGGTTAAACCTCTTAGACGGTGGGATAAGCGATCCGATCCCGATCAAAAAATCAGTTGAAGAAGGTAATTCTAAGAACGTGGTTATTTTAACAAGGAATTTAGGGTACAGAAAGCAAAGAGAGCGCTTTACATCGCTCCTTCATCGACCATATAAAAAACGTTATCCAAACTTAATCGAAAAAATGAATACACGTCACAACCTATATAATGAGACACTGCAATATATTGAGGAAGAAGAAATGAAGGGAAATACCTTTGTACTGAGACCTACTCAACCATTACAAGTAGGTCGGATTGAACGAGACAAACAAAAACTACATGATCTTTATCAATTAGGCTACAATGATGCAAAACAAATTCACGCACAGTTACAAAACTGGCTCCATGGCTAATTATTTCGCAATTCGAATAAATGTGTTACATTTGAAAAAGAGAGCAGTGGTGCTACTACTCTGACACTTTGAAAAACAAAAGGAGGTATTTCTATTATGATTCAATTTCCTAAGCCAGATGTGGATCAATTTTTTCGTACATATGCCATTACAACTTTTGCGATTAGTAAAGATGAAAAGAAGTTAATCTTTAGCAGTAACATCAATGGTAAACAGAATTTATGGGCGATTGATTTTCCTAATCAATTTCCGTATCTTTTTGCGCAAGTAGATCAACAATGCAACTTTATTAAAATAGACGGTGACAATCGCTATGTATTAGCTGGGTTTGATCATGATGGTGATGAAAACTATCAAATCTATGCCCTGCCATTCGAAGGTGGAAAGCCACAACCGCTTATTACTGGTGAAAAAACGGATAAATTCTTCTATGCCGATTCGTCAAAAGACGGTGAAAGAGTTTACTATATGACGAGTAAAGGAAATCCGCAATTTCTAAATCTTCATCGTTATGACATTACTAGCAATGAAGATGTTTTAGTTGATAAAGGGGAAGGTGCTCCAACTTACATGGCAGCCCTTGCTCCAGATGAAAGTAGTTATGTAACAATAAGTTCCCTTGCTAACACATATTCGCTAGGTTACGTTGTAGTTAATGGTGAAAAACGATTGCTGACTCCAACAAAAGAAGAAGTTCACACTGTTACGAATCCAGTATATACAGATGAAAACACTATTTATTTTGTCACAAACTTTGGTGAAGAGTTTTCGTATATTGCGTCATATAACCTAGTTAGCGGAGAATTTCTTCCTGTGAAAAAAATACCGTCAGAATCTGTGAAGAATTTAAAGTGGAATAAAACGTTTAAAAGCTTTTTCTTTGTGACTGAGAAAGGCGTTACAGATCAACTTTACTCTTACTCTCTTGATACTGAAGAAGTAACGAAGCTAGAAGCCCCTACAGACGTGATTGAGCAATTAACAGTGGCTGAGAGTGGCACTGTTTATGTGCTAGGAAGAAGTGCTACAATTCCGTTTAATATTTTCCGTTTAGTCCAAGGAGAACATTGGGAACAAATTACCACCAACCACGTCCTTGGGATTACTTCAGAACAAATGGTTGAACCAGATGTCGTTACGTATCCTTCCTTTGATGGACTGGAAATTGAAGCTCTATATTTCAAGGCGAAACCAGAGCTAGCAAATGGCTACACCATCTTTTGGCCACATGGTGGTCCACAAGCTGCAGAACGTAAATCGTTCCGTGCGATGTTCCAATGCTTTCTAAATCGTGGGTATTCGATCTTCGCACCAAACTTTAGAGGGAGCACAGGTTATGGTTCATCCTTCGTAAAACTTGTGGAAGGAGATTGGGGAGAAGGTCCTCGTCTAGATTGTGTACATGGGATTCAATGGTTGTTCGATCAAAAGGCATCTAGTCCGGAGAAATTGTTTGTAGTAGGTGGTAGTTACGGTGGCTATATGGCATTGTTACTTGCCGGTAGACATGCAGATTTATTTAAGGCAACGGTTGATATTTTCGGCGTTAGTAATTTGTTTACCTTCCTTAACTCTGTACCAGAGCATTGGAAGCCCATGATGAAGCGTTGGTTAGGAGATGCGGTAGAGGATAAAGAAAGACTTGAGAAAGATTCACCGATTACCTACCTAGATACAATGACAAATCCAATGCTAGTTATCCAAGGCGCGAATGATCCACGTGTCGTAAAAGAAGAATCAGACCAAATTGTTGCAGCTTTAGAGAAAAACGGTGTAGACGTTGAGTACCTAGTATTAGACGATGAAGGTCACGGATTCTCAAAGAAACATAATGAGATAAAAGTATACGAAACGATGCTTGAATTTTTAGCGAAGCATCAATAAGAAAACAACAGAGCTATGGGCGATGCCTCTAGCTCTATTTTTTTAGGAAACAATTTGATAGAATAAGAAGAATAGACATGTGATATTTTTGTGGGGTGCAGTAATGGATACAAAGAAAGCTTATCGAATGCTCGTAGTCGTGCTTTTTTTTGCTTTTATAAGTTTGATTTCTAGATCAATCATTTATTTGGTTTTATCAGTGGCAATTGCTACGATGATCGTTTTTTTACTTAGTAGTGCAAAAAAAGCAAAAAGAGAGCAAGGTGTGCAAACCTCTTCAACAAAAGCCTCTGGTGATCAAGACATAAGATTACATAAATTCTTAATCGTTACAACAGTTATTGGTGCATTAATGATTGGCTACGGTTCACTGTTCTTTACTGAAAATCCTTATTTTCAGCAATTTATTTCAATACCTACTCAGTTTCCCTTAGCAATTCTGATAATGATTGGTGGCTTTGGAATTGCTCTTAGTAGCCTTTATTTTATCATTCGTGAAATGCTGTCAACTGGGGCTGAAAAATCGGGGGATAGATGTGAATTTTGTCGAGCGAAAAACAATCCTGAACATAGGTATTGTTTTAAGTGTGGTAAGCAATTGTGAGAAAAGTGAAGCTAAGTTCATGTAGCTTCACTTTTTGTTACGAACTCATTTTTTATCTCTTAATTCTTGCCGATTAATACTTTGTGGAGGTTTTTCTAACCACCCATGTTTTATGAGTAATTTCGCACCATCGTCTGCTAGTTCCGCGGTTTCTAAGAGAAGTCTCATAAAGGCGGTTCCAATATCTTTTCTCATACTTGTACTTAGAGCTGCACCATAGTTTGTCATGCCAACTGAACCTAGCATCGTCGTGTGGAATAGCATCAATCTTTCTGAAAAAGGTGCTTCAATTGAGTTAGTTATTTCTCCATCCCATGTTGAAGGATAGGAGGAATCGTTTTCTTGTAACAATTCTAAAAATACTTGAACATGCTTTTTTGAAATAGCTAATCCGTTTAAAAAGTAGTGTTGGATTTTAGGTGATTTGGTCACTTGACTAAAGCCAAGTAGTAACGTTTTACCAACATTATTTACCTCAATATTTCTTCCTAAATGAGAAATCTCCATTGCAAGTAACGCTCGTTTCCCTTCAAAGTAATTTCCTAAAAATGAAGTATCCTCTATGAACTCAGAAGATTCATTATAGGTCATAAATGGAGTTCGAACATATACTCCTTTCTCCAAAGCAGTGTCTGTAAACATATTGAATAATTGAGTTGTTTGTTCAAGACAGCTCTGATAAAACGAACGAATGTCTTTCCTCGTTGCTAACGCCATCGATAGAGCATAAACACCTAATCCTGCTTTTGCCATATATTCAATGTAGCGCAAATAAAAAGTGTCTGACCAAAGCTTAGCCGCGTTACTATTTAGATCTTGCTCCCCAAACCCAATAGGCAGTGGAATCTGTTCTTCATTAAAAATCTTTGTTACTTCTTTTAAATGAGTTTCTGAAATTGAAATGGAATATTCAAGGATGGTTGTAATTTCAGGAGTTTCGTTTGTTGCTAAAAAGTGCTTCAACACAGAGATAGCCAGGGAATCTGCTATGTATGTATTCCATAAAGTAGCATATTCTGCGGAAGTTAATTTAGGGTTATGGTTCACGTTCACAAAAGATCGTCTCCGTTCTGGTGAAAATAACTAACATTTTCTAGTATTTGTAAATTGGAATACAATTATTACTTAAATTGTTTTTGCTACATTTTTCAAATTATTTCGTGTATAATATATTTAGTTACTCGAAACATTAATTGAGATAAGAAGGTGTTAACAATTAAAGTGCAAAGTAGAAATTTACTCATTATGTGGGTGGCTAACTTTTTAGTTGCTGCTAGTGCGACGATGATTTTGCCTTTTTTGTCGTTGTACATTTCTACATTTGGGGATTATTCAAGTGCCTACATTCAGAAATGGTCAGGTTTTGTGTTTGGGATTACCTTTTTAACTGCTTTTTTAATATCGCCATTATGGGGAAGATTTGGTGATAAGCATGGTCGAAAAAAAATATTGCTGATTACGGGATTCGGGATTGCACTAAGCATATTTTTTATGGGTTATGCTTCTTCTGTAACAGAATTATTCATCCTGCGCTTGTTTATGGGTGTAGTTACAGGCTTTATACCAACATCAATTGCCTTGATATCTGCACAAACAGATAAAAAACACGCGGGAAAAGTACTGGCAACCGTACAGACTGGAACTGTTTCTGGTGGATTATTTGGGCCATTAATTGGTGGTAGTTTGGTAGATACAGTTGGCTTTCAATATACCTTTATTTTAACTTCTTCAGCGATCGCTTTGGCTACACTGATTGTTGCCATTGGAATTAAGGAAATCGTAGTTAACGAGAAAAATGCTAGTAAAAAGACCTATAGTCGAAAAGAAGTTCTTCGGCTTATTTTTAAAAGTAGGTTACTACTAGCTGTCATGTTGATTTCATTTTTTATTCAAACAGCAAACTTTAGCATTCAACCATTATTGGCGTTATACGTAGACGAACTAACGACAACCGTAAATCTCGCTTTTATGGCCGGGTTAGCCTTTTCTATTACGGGTTTAGGGAATTTAGTAGCGACGAGAAGCTGGGGAAATTTAGGGGACCGAATCGGTCATGATAAGGTATTAATCATTTGCCTCATCTTAGCGGTTGTTTGTTTCATTCCACAAGCCTTTGTGACAAACATTTGGCAACTTGTCTTTTTACGATTTTTATATGGAATTCAAGTTGGTGGATTAATTCCTTGTATGACCGCCTATATAAGACAATTAGCGCCATTATCCGTGCAAGGAGAGGTATTAGGCTACAATCAAAGCTTCCGATTTTTAGGCAATGTCATAGGTCCAGTTATGGGGGGAGTTCTGGCAGGCTATTTCGGAATTTCATCTGTGTTTTATTTTTCAGCGTCATTGTTTGTTGTCGCTTTATTCGTTCTATATTTTTCTTTAAAAGAAAAAGAGGTCACCGCTTTCGAAGACGAACATACACTAAAAAGAGTGAAAAATTTTTAGAAAGCTAGCTTACAAGACAAATTCTTTAGATTTTGGTAAACTTTCTTTAACAATTACGAAAGGAAGGTTTCTGATGCTCCTGACGTTAAAAGAGAAAAAGTTTCTAATTCAAATGCTTGCCAAACAAAAAAGAAGCTTTTGGAGTTCCAGTAAAGAAAAGCAATTGGCAGAAGAGCTTTTAGAAAAGTTTGAACAAAACATACGCAATGAAAAAACAAATGATATGAAACAATCAAGATTATAAACTTATAAACAACCCAAGTACTCACTTATTGTGAGACTTGGGTTGTTTTTATCTATTTATACAAAAAAACAGGAATGAATATCTTATATATTTAGATATTGTAACGTAATTTTCGTTAAAATAAAAATAAGTATAACATTATAAACTTAATGTGATATACTAATTAAGAATAAACAACTCAAAGGGGAGAATTCATTTGTCATCATTTCAATACATTCGCTGGTTTAAGGAAATTGGGAAAAACGATATTCCATTAGTGGGAGGGAAAGGTGCCAATTTAGGTGAGCTAACTCAAAACGGTGTAAATGTCCCACCAGGTTTCTGCGTAACGGCAACTGCCTACAGTGATTTTATTTTGGAACGTGAAATAGATAAAAAAATTCACAGAATTATAAGTGAAATTGAAACTGACAACACAGCAGAATTACAAATTAAATCTCAACAAATTCGAAACTTAATTGAGAAGACTGATATGTTAGAAACGATTGAAATTGAAATTCGTGAAGCATATTCACAGTTTAGTAAGGAAGTAGGACATGAATCACCACGAGTGGCAGTTCGAAGTTCGGCAACAGCTGAAGATTTACCAGAAGCATCGTTTGCTGGTCAACAAGACACATACCTTGAAATTGAAGGTGTTAATGAGGTCATTAAGCATGTAAAAAGATGCTGGGCATCTCTTTGGACAGCAAGAGCAATCTATTACCGGGAAAACCAAGGATTTAGTCATTTTGATGTTTCGTTAAGTACTGTTGTTCAAAAAATGGTTGATAGCGAGAAATCAGGTGTGTTATTTACTGCTAACCCCGTGACAAACAATCGAAATGAAATGATGATCAATGCAAGCTGGGGATTAGGGGAAGCAGTTGTATCAGGTACGGTTACGCCAGACGAATACTTAGTCGACAAACAAACCTTAACCATCACAGAAAAGCATATTGCTACAAAAAATGTGATTGTTGTCAAACATAAAGAAAAAGTCGGAACAGTTGAAGTAGCTGTCAAAGACTACTTAGGCTATGATCACGTAACAGCGCAATGCCTACTAGATGATGAAATAAAATATTTATGCAAAAGTAGCTTAAAGATTGAGGAAATCTATCAAACACCACAAGATATTGAATGGGCTCTTGATGCTGATACGAAAGAGCTCTATATTTTACAAGCACGTCCAATTACAACGTTAAAAGAAGTGGAAGGAGAAACAACAGAAGTGATAGTTGAACGTCGTCCATTAGTAAAAGGATTAGCTGCGTCTCCAGGTATGGCAAGTGGAGTCGTCAGAAGAATAAAGGATATTACCGAAATTAGCCGGGTTCAAAAAGGTGACATTCTTGTAACTGTCATGACAAACCCGGATATGATCCCAGCGTTAAAGCGTGCCGCAGCTGTTGTGACAGATGAAGGCGGTCGAACGTGCCATGCAGCAATCGTTTCAAGAGAATTAGGAATTCCTTGTATCGTAGGCTCTAATACAGCGACTGAAATCCTTGAGGAAGGCATGGAAGTCACAGTAGATGCAACAAGAGGTGTGGTTTATAGCGGCAAGATGGTCAGTGAAAAGAAACCAGAAACTGCCTCAGCTCAAGCTGCAATCAATGAAGCGCTTCTTGCTCAACTAGCACCAATTACAGGAACGAAGGTCTATATGAATTTGGGCGAGTCAGAGATGATTCACAAGTATAAAAACCTTCCTTTTGACGGAATTGGTCTAATGAGAACGGAGTTTATTTTCTCCAACATTGTCGGGGCTCACCCCATGTATTTAGTTAAGACCGGTCAACAAGAGTATTTCGTCAATAAAATGGCGGATGCGATTACAACAGCTGCTGAGGTGCTATATCCAAGACCAGTCGTTGTTCGTTTAAGTGACTTCCGATCAAATGAGTTCCGTGGTTTAGAAGGTGGAGAAGAGGTTGAACCAATTGAAGCCAACCCAATGATTGGCTGGCGTGGTGTGTCTCGTTATATCTCTCCACAATACGAAGCAGGGTTCCGATTAGAATGTAAGGCAATCAAGAAGGTAAGAGAAGAATACGGATTAACAAATGTATGGGTAATGCTACCGTTCGTACGCACGCCTTGGGAAGTTGTGAAAGTAAAACAAATCATGGCAGAAGAAGGATTAGTACAAAACAGCGAGTTTAAAATTTGGATTATGGCTGAAGTTCCATCGGTAATTTTTGCAGCAGAGGAGTTTGCACAACTAGTTGATGGCTTTAGTATCGGAAGTAATGATCTTACTCAGTTAATTATGGGAGCAGACCGTGACTCAGGAATTTTAAACAGCATGGGCTATTTTGATGAACGCAGTCCTTCTGTAAAAGCAGCGATCAAAATGCTAATTGAAGCAGCACACAAACATGGCAAATCCGTTTCGATTTGTGGGCAAGGACCGTCACTTTACCCTGAGTTTACAGAATTCCTAGTGAATGCCGGAATTGATAGTATTAGCGTAAACCCAGATACCATTAATTATACTCGTAGATTAATAGCTTCGGTGGAGCAGAAGATGATTTTGACGAAGTTGAGAGGGATTTAGAAAGTCTAGGAAGAGCCCCTAATAGTTAGATCTATAGGGGTTCTTGCTAATTAGTAGCAAGAAGTCATTAAACTTCTTAATAAAGAACATAATTTGTTTACTTATGCTTTGATTTAGATTATAATTCTTTATAGAGAACTAATTATCTAGTAAGTAATTTCCTGTTTTGTATGCTGTGATTATGAATAACCATAAAAGGGAGTTGAATAAATGAATGGTGAGAGTATTCGAGAACTTAGAAAAAAGAAAAGAATGTCAATAGACCAGCTTTCTGACTTATCAGGTGTATCTAAATCATATATTAGCTATATAGAAAGGGGTTTGCAAAATAACCCTAGCATAGCTGTTATTGAAAAGATTTCGAAAGCATTAGATGTCCAGCTAGTTGACTTAATTGAAGGATTAAATAAACCGCCGCTAAAAGAAGAACATCCCATCATAAGCTAGAAGATGGGATGTTTTATTTTAGTTGTTATTTTTTCGCCATTTATTGAATTCTAAGAATTCACGAAACTGTTCTTTACTAACACCTGAATCCATAGCTTCTTTTACTAACTGTAACCAAGCAGCATCAAGATCCTCGTCTTTAACATCTTCGTTTTTTTCGTTTAACAGGGTTTCCAAGCTGACGCCGAGTACAGTTGAAACCTTTTCAAGAAATTGAATTGAAGGATTTGATTGTATATTTCTTTCAATTGAGCTTATATAAGATTTTGCTACTCCTGCAGCATCTGCTAGTTCGGTTAATGACATGCCTTTTTTTAGGCGATATTTTTTTAGGCGTTCACCAATCATCTGTTATCGTTTCCTCTCTCAAACCTATCTCGTTAGGGGAATTATAACAGTTTTTTGATTGCTCTGTAAATAGTAACGTATAGGGGCTCTTTAATAGAAAGGATGCTAGGTATACTTTCGATCCACTTATACTAAAGATTTATGTATCTTAGGAAACTATCTCTCATCATCGTGTGAATATTTCTGGAAACATAGAACTAGCGGATCAACTTTTATTCTTTAATAAAAAATCCAAAATTTCATCCGTACTTATTCCCATAACCATTGCTTCTTGAATTAGTTCTACCCATTCCTGATCCAGACCTTCAACTAAACGAAATTCCAATTAACGTTCCCTCCTAAAATACTTTTCAGTATCTCAAGCAGCCCAGCCATCATAATTAACTATAACTTTAGACCTGTGACTTTGCGTCCCTATTTTTCAATAGGTTTGCCTTTGTTTGAAAATTAAGAAAAATTTAGATAATTTTATAATCATTTCGTATTACTTCTCTTGTAGTATAAAGGTTATACTAGATATGTTTTGTAGAAATCTGTAAGTTATATCCAATTATCATTTGACAAATATGTAACTGTCAATCGGATTTAGTGGGTATTACTGCCTATATAATCGACAGTTTTTCATAGTTTTAAAGTAGTAATTACGATGTTCGAAATAGTCTATGTAAAAAGTGTTAAAATTATGCAAGAAATTGTTGAAAACTTCTTTTGTTTACCATTTATTTGAAGAACTATGTCTATATCGTGTCGAAGTGATAGTCTAGACGGTGTGAGTCTTTTTTGCTACTATAGTTGCTATTTTTTTGGTATCCTAAAAAAAGCTGTGTTTTTTGGAAAGGCTCTTTTCGTAAAACATTGTGGATTTTTTATCCTAAACTAATCGGAAGAATACCCTAGATGAAGATATCAGCCAATAAATTATGTAAGAAAAGAGCATTACTTACTAAATTAGTAGTAAATTCTTAGTAATTTGTGTAAAAATCCGGTTTTTGGGATTTTTACGAAAGCAACAAACTTTGCGAAAACAGCCTTTTGAAAAGGAGAGGATTAACATGTCATATTTCATTGTACTATTATTTTTGTTACCACTTCTATTAGTAGTTAGAAAAAAAGCTATCGTCTCATTTCTACTACTTTCTACCGTTCTTCTCGGTTGTACTGATCAGCCACTAGACCTACCTACAGAACAAACAGAGACAAAAGAAGAGGTTTATGAACCAAATGAAGAAGTAGTAGAGCCTGAAGAAGCTCCAGCATCTGAAGAGACTTCACCAGCCCCAGTAATCACAGGTGAAGCCATCATTCATTTCATCGATGTCGGTCAAGGAGATGCAACACTTCTTCAAGGACCAGATTTTACGATTTTAATTGACGCGGGACGTCATGATCGGGAGGATGTCGTCCCATACTTACGTTCTGTAGGAGTTGAGACGATTGACTTACTAGTGGGAACACATCCTCATGCCGATCATATTGGTCAAATGGATAAAGTAATTAATGCTTTTCCGGTAAAGGAGGTCTGGATGTCCGGTGATAGTCATACAACACAAACGTTTGAACGAGTTTTAAATGCGATTATCGAGCATGAGGTTGATTACTACGAACCGCGAGCTGGTGAGCGATTTGACATAGGCTCACTTCAGATTACTGTAGTGAACCCGGTTAACCTAACAGGTGATTTCCATGAAGGAAGTATAAGCCTTGTTTCAAGGTACGGTGAGGTTTCGCTTCTTTTTACTGGTGACGCTGAAAAGCAAACAGAGGAAGCAATGCTATCAAGGAAGGAACCAATCCAAGCACAAATTTTTCAACTCGGTCATCATGGTTCTAGCACCTCTAATATAAAGCGGTTTTTAGAGGCGGTAGCCCCTGAGGTTGCGATTTATTCAGCGGGGTTAGACAATTCCTATGGACATCCTCATCGAGAGGTGATTGACCGTTTGAATACAATGAACATCCCAGTTTACGGAACAATTCAAAATGGGACAATTATTATTACTACTGATGGGAAAACGTATGAAATTAATGCAAACATGAAAACAAAACAAGAAGAAAAACAGCCGGAAAAAGTAGAAACATCACCACCGCCGACTGCAGCGCCATCCGGAACATGTATTGATATAAATACGGCTTCATTGGAACAATTAGAACAAATTACGCATATTGGTCCTGAACGGGCCCAGCAGTTAGTTCAATTACGACCATTTAAAAGTGTTGATGAGCTAACAAAAATCAATGGAATTGGCGCAGGAAGATTGAGGGATATAAAAGCTGAAGGATTGGCTTGTGTGAATTAATGTAGAATGTAAAATGTAGAATGTAGAATGTAAAATTTAGAATGATTAAAAGATGAATGATGAATAACGAATGAAGATTTAAAAGTAATAAAGGAAAATGTAGGAAATGGGATGCAAAGGTGAAATCAACGCATTCTATTTTCTACATTTTTTTTTTAGTAAAGTACATCCTAACCATAATGAGAAATGTGAGGAGGTCTTATTATGCGTCGTTTAGCGACAGTATTTAGTATCGTTTTACTTGGGATTATTGGGATCTGGTATACGAATTCCCATCAGGCAGATCAGTACCGAGGACAGAGTCAAATGTCAATGATGCAACAGCAAGCATTAGACCAAGTAATGGCAGAGGATTTGGCAATTACTACGTCGATGTTCATTGATCAGCTAAGAAACCAACTTTTACGCTGGAGTGAAAGGGATTTATCCAATGAGGAGTTTGTTGAGAAATTCCAGGAGGAATTAATTAAGCATCATCATTTTGAAGCGTTTGCCGTAGTGAATGGTGAGAAGTTTGAGAGCATTGCTGGTGAACTTCATCAACAAGATCTAGAGAAGCTAACCAATTCCATTGATGGTTTAGATAGCTCTGATCCTTATACGAAGAATGGCAACGAGTATATGCTTGTTGGATGTAATCTCGAGAATGGTAAAAAAGTTATCGGTGAAGTGGATTTATCGTTTGTGAAGAAATATGTTCGTGATTTAGCCCATGTAGTAGATGCGAATGGCAATCTCTTCATTGGAGGAAAAGATACGGAATTGGAGTTTGAAGGAGAAGGTATTCACCGATATGGAGCAAAGCAACAAGTTCCTGAACTCGGCTGGAATATTGTGGTCCAATCTGACCCTAATGCAGTAGACGCCGATCCACATTATATTGAACATGAAGTGATCATTAGTTTTGCAGAAGGTGTTAATGGGAGGCAATGGATTGAACATTCGCCTTTAACTTTAGTGAAAAACGGTGGACCTTATTATGTTGTCCGTGATGAAACACGGCCGACGGATCAGATGGTCTATGAATTAAGCTTATTAGAAGAAGTTGACACAGTTGAGCCTAATTATATCGTAACGAAACAGGCACAAGTTCCATTTGTACGTAGACAAGGGGATCTTGTACCGAATGATGAGTTTTATGAGCAATATCAATGGAACTTATCACAAATTTTTGCGGAAATCGGCTGGAATATAACCGGTGGTGGAGAAGATGTTCCAATTGCCATCTTAGACAGTGGTGTTGACCCTAATCATGAGGATTTACAGGACCGAATTTTAATGGGGTACAACGCGTTTAAGGATGATGGGGAATTTTATGATGAACATGGTCATGGTACTCATGTTGCGGGGATTGCGGCTGCCGCTACAAATAACGTATTAGGGATAGCGGGTGTTTCGTGGCATAATCCATTGATGCCGGTGAAAGTGTTGAATGAAAAAGCGGAAGGAACTGCTTTTGAAGTAGCCAATGGAATTCGTTGGGCAACGGATAATGGCGCAAAAGTAATCAATATGAGTTTAGGCGATACGTATAATTCGAGAATTATGCATGACGCGATTCGTTACGCCTTTAGAAATGATGTAGTGCTAATTGCAGCTTCCGGAAATGACAATGTTGAAACACCGATGTTTCCAGCTGCTTATGATGAAGTAATTGCGGTGTCAGCTGTAGACAGCAAGCGACACAAAGCCATTTTTTCAAACTATGGAAGGCATATTGATGTCACGGCACCTGGAGAACATATCCCAAGTACGTTTTTAGACAATTCTTATGTTATGATGTCTGGAACGTCAATGGCGGCACCACATGTAGCTGGGTTGGCTGGGTTAATACGTTCGATTAACCCAGAGCTCTCAAATGTCGAAGTAGCAGAGATTATTCGCTCAACTGCTAATGACATCGGTCCAGCAGGGTTTGATCCTTATTACGGCTTTGGCGAAATAAATGTTGTGAAAGCATTGCAGGAACTTCGAAATTAGTAAAGCATGAAAAAAAGGCTGAGTTTATCAGCCTTTTTTCTGTCCTAGTAGCTACTTTTGTGCCAAATGCTTCTTTTGCTTTTTTATAATAACCATGAAAAACTTTTTCATGTTCTTGTTTCGTTTCGGGAACTGGCTGGCATATTGTAATCAATGAAGCCCCTATAGCTTTGCGTCACCACTTTTCAATGGTTTTGCCTGTTCGTACAATTCATGTATTATTTGAATAATAATACAATTTATTAAAAGCTTTAAGAAGAACGATTAAACACAGCAAATTTGATGATTAATGATTTAGGATTTGAACTAAATTAAGTAGCTCGTCCAATTCTTGACTACACTTGACCGTCTTTTTCGACGTCATTCCTGTAATACTGGCTAAATAAATCATTTGCATACGCTTTTTTTCAATGACATTGTGTAACATCTGATCTGGTCACTCCTTAAATCTGCTGTGTTCTTTTTCTTTTACCATTATTCAACAAAATCTATAAAAATTAAACAGGTTCGCTAAAACTAGTCACTATTCTTCTAAAATTCCAACAAATCGCCAATTTGTACTTTGTTCCGACAATTTTTGTCGCTTATTTCCTAATATTCGATTTCATCAAAGTCTTTAGGTTTTGGATCTAGTTCTTCAGGAGTGATGACGTCGTATTTAATTTTCACCTCTGTTTCGTTTGCTTTCTTGCTAGGTTTGTTATTATTTTCCAAATCATTTTTTTCAATATTCAAGATTTTTGCACCTCACTTGTGTTATGATATTCCATATTATTTCCTTTTTATTAATTAAAATGAATAAAGTGAAGGAAAAGGAGCGAAATTTTTTGTGAGTCACAACCATGATCTAATGAGCGAATGGGTTAGAACAAATAAACTTCAATTGTATAAGCTTGGATATGTATTTATTGATCAAGAAGAAGCGTTAGAAGACGTTGTACATAAAATAATGAAACTGTACCAGGACACGACAGATTTTTTAGAGGAAGAGTTTAAACAAAAATTTGTCAAAGAATGTATGAGCAAAAGTGGACGTGCTACAAAATTACAAGAAGACCTTTGGCGTGATTTGTCGCCGTCATCCGTTCAATCTTTGTATTTTTGTTATGTATTAGGTTTGACTTTGAGTGAAACAGCATCCTATCTCTCCCAGACAGAAGAAAGTGTCGAAGAAAGTATAATCTCAGGTTTTCAGAGATTACTAGGAGATGCTGACGTACCTGTTCAAAAGCTATTAAACTATCATCAAGGTCTTTTGGATTTTACAGAATATAAAAGAATAAATCAGTTGATCGTAGAAGATCAACAATATAGTCAAGCCCTAGAAAAATTACTGGCAATTATCGATCAATTTGAAAAAATTAATCGTACGCTATCGCCTTCAAGCTTTTTTTTAGAAGGAAATAGACCGTTAACAGACGCCCAATTAAACAAACGAAAAAGAAAACAACAAATCTTCACAATCACTGCGAGCCTCTTTTTCATTATGATCCTTTTTGTTAGTAGCGTAGGCGTTGCTGAAATACAACATAAGTGGAAAGTGTGGACGACAGAACAGGTAGCATATGGCGAGAGTGTCTTTGTCAGTGCTGTAGATCAAGGAATTGAAATTACCGTTACACATGTTGCGGCAGATGAAACACAAACCATTGTCTATTACCAAGTACGTGATCTGGAAGATCAATACCATTACAATATGGATATTTATCATGCAAATGCAGTGGAAGTACTTGAACAAACGGTTTTTTCAGAATTCTGGTCACCTTACGGGCGACCAAAAAGCTTTTATAGAGTTTTAGATGAAGATCAAACAAGTGAGGGGATGTTATTCTTACCACCACTTAAAGGGGAAAGCGAACGGATAACGCTCCGCTTTCATACAGTTGAACAATATGCAAAAGGACTAGACTGGTTCGGCACCCACGACTCCAATGATCACCGTCAAATTAACGGGGAATGGTTATTAGAATTCCCAATTACAAAATATGAATCTATGGTTGTAGATATTGATCGAACGATCCAAGTAAAGGATAAGGATGTTTATTTCTCTCATCTAGTTGTATCTCCTACGGTAACTCTATTGGCTTATAAGTTTGATTTCGAAAAAAATGGGAGATATGAATATCACGATATCTATATGTCAGTTGAAGCGAATGGAAAGAAATATCTACCATTTTTCGACCATCGTTCCCACAATGACTACAGAAACGGGGATTGGGATCGGATATTTCCAGTTGAGTCTATTTTTTACCTAAAACCGAAAGAACTCGAGCTTGCGATAGATCGAATTCATAGTACCTATGATTATGACAAAGAAATAACGATAAACTATGACAAGCTTCCGATGGAATTTCAGTTCTTAGATAATATTGTAACAATTGATAATATAGACATAGGCAACCCGACGACAATTACTTTACTAGAAGAATTCGATTTAGATCGTAGCTATGACCATTTCCATATGAACTTTGATCATGATAGTCAAACACATAATTTTGGCTATGGATATTATTCGGAAGGAATTTGGATTGATGGAGAAGGAAATAAATATCATACCTATGAAGAGCTGGTAGAGATCCAAAACCCATTTGAAATACAATATATTTCTACGAAACAAATCATTTCACTGAATTTTCCAGGCAAAGAGATAGATAAATCCCAGCTTCCAGAAAAAATCTTGATATCGAGTTATTCAAAATCACAAAAATTGAATGAACGGTTAAAGGTAAATCTTCATTAAAAACAAAGGCTTAGGCAAATGTGCTTAAGCCTTTTTGGCCGTTTATAGATAATTATAGATAAAAAAGGGAATATTGTTACAGAAAGAAAAATTTTCTGAGATACCGCTTTCTTTTTCAAATACAGTAGAGTAAAATATAGTTGGTTATATATATATACAATGTAAAGGGGGATCATTTTGACTCCAATTAAAGCTTGCATATTTGATTTAGATGGTGTCATTGTTGACACGGCAAAATTTCATTATTTAGCTTGGCAAAGACTTGCTCGTGAATTAGGATTTGACTTTAGTGAGGAAGATAATGAAAGGCTAAAAGGTGTTAGTCGGATGGACTCACTCAATATTTTACTTGAGATTGGCGGAGTTGAATTAGAAGACACCAAGAAAGAAGAGTTAGCTAATAAAAAAAATGATTGGTACGTTGAGTTAATTACACATATGGATAAGAGCGAAATATTACCCGGAACAACAGAGTTCTTGACGTTACTTAAAGAAGCAGACATTAAAATATCACTAGGGTCTGCGAGTAAAAATGCGAAAATGATTTTAGAAAAAATCGGATTACTCCACATGTTTGATGCAATCATTGATGGTACAGATATTTCAAAGGCAAAACCTGACCCGGAAGTGTTTTTACTAGGGGCAAAGGCATTAAACGTTGAACCGAGTGAATGCGTTGTTTTTGAAGATGCGGTATCAGGAGTGGAAGCAGCAATAAGTGCTGGGATGTATGTCATTGGAGTTGGGTCAAAGGAAACTCTCCACAGAGCAAACGATGTGGTACAGTCATTGGCAGAAATGACATTAGACAGGTTAGCAAAGTAACTAGCCTTTATTTTAACACTAAATGCGCAAACGGTTGCCTTATTAAGAGATTACTAGAAGGGGAAGGAAGAAATTATGAAACAATATTTAAAGTTTGACGAGTGGTCAATTATTGAAGAAGGGTTTGACCCAGAAAACCATGAAGTCTCTGAAAGTATTTTCAGTATCGGAAATGGTCATATGGGGCAAAGAGCTAACTTTGAAGAGGATTACACAGGAAAATCACTTCAAGGCAGTTATATGGCTGGTGTTTATTACCCTGATAAAACGCGGGTAGGTTGGTGGAAAAACGGCTATCCGGAATATTTTGCGAAAGTATTAAACTCGACGAATTGGATTGGATTAAAGCTAGAAATCGACGGTGAAAACTTAGATCTAGCGAAAGTCCCAGTTCGAGAGTTTGTCCGTACTTTAAATATGAAGGAAGGCTTTCTAGAGCGATCATTTATTGCTAGCCTTCCAGGTGGAAAAGAAGTTCAAATCAATGCGAAACGCTTTGTCAGTATCGTTGACAAAGAAATCGGAGCAATTCGCTATTCCATTACACCAGTAAACTTTGACGGTGAATTGAAAGTTACATCATACTTAGATGCCGATGTGAAAAATAAAGATGCTAACTATGATGAAAAGTTCTGGGACGAAGTAACGAAAGAAGTAACAACAAATACTGCGTCAGTAACAGTAATAACGAAAAAGACGGAGTATGTTCTTTGCTCAACTATGAAGACAGAACTTGTTCACGATGGTCTAAAAGTGGCGTTTTCACCAGAAGTAAGTGAAAAGGAAAAATATGTTGCACATACGTTTGCACATTCCCTTGTTAAAGGAAAAGAAACGGTTATTTATAAATTTGCTGCTAACGTAACTTCTCGCGATCACGAAGCATCTACTCTATCTACTGTTGCAATGGACAGACTTCAAGGTGCTTTAGCAAAAGGCTTTGAGAAGATGCTAGTTGAACAGGCAGAGGCATGGGGAGAAAAGTGGAAAGAAAGTGACATCGTCATTGAAGGTGATGTTTCAGCTCAACAAGGTATTCGCTTTAATATCTTCCAGCTGAATCAAACGTACACTGGTGAAGATGATCGTTTAAATATTGGGCCAAAAGGATTTACTGGAGAGAAATACGGTGGTAGTACATACTGGGACACTGAAGCATATTGCTTACCGTTCTACTTAAGTACTGCAGATCCAAAGATCTCAAGAAATTTACTTGTTTATCGCTACAAACACCTACAAAAAGCGATCGAAAATGCAGAGAAGTTAGGATTTACTGATGGAGCTGCTCTTTATCCGATGGTAACAATGAACGGAGAAGAATCTCACAATGAGTGGGAAATTACGTTTGAAGAAATTCACCGTAATGGGGCAATTGCTTACGGGATTTATAACTATGTGAACTACACAGGGGATAAGTCTTACCTAGGTGAATACGGACTAGATGTATTAGTGGGTATTTCAAGGTTTTGGGCGCAACGTGTCAACTATGTACCAGCCAAAGATCAATACATGATGTTAGGTGTTACTGGGCCAAACGAATATGAAAATAACGTAAATAACAACTGGTATACAAATCGTATTGCTTCTTGGACATTAGAATACACATTATCTGCGATGGATTACTTGAAGGATACAGATAAAGCAAGGTATGACGAACTTCAAAGTAAACTTACCTTCACGGACGAAGAAACTTCTAAGTGGGTGGATATAATTGAGAAAATGTACTATCCATACGATGAAGAACTGGGTGTATTCTTACAGCAAGATGGTTTCTTAGATAAAGAATTGATTGCTGTAAAAGATTTAGATTCAAAACATTTACCATTAAACCAAAAATGGTCGTGGGATCGTATCCTTCGTTCTTGCTTCATTAAGCAGGCAGACGTGTTACAAGGAATTTATTTCTTAAACGATGAGTTTGATATGGAAACGAAGAAAAAGAACTTTGACTTCTATGAGCCAATGACCGTTCATGAATCTTCTTTATCTCCGTGTGTTCACTCTATTTTAGCTTGTGAATTAGGTTATAAAGACAAAGCATACGAAATGTACTTACGAACAGCTCGTCTTGATTTAGATAATTATAATAACGATACAGAGGATGGATGTCATACGACAAGTATGGCTGGAACTTGGATGAGTGTTGTTCAAGGGTTTGGTGGATTAAAAGTACGAAATGATCAACTAATCTTAAATCCATTTATCCCTGGTGAGTGGAATTCGTTCTCGTTTAAAGTGGTATTTAGAGACGCATTGTTAAACATTAAGGTTACGGCAGATACAATAAGTATTACGAATGAGACTGCAGCAACAACACCTGTTATCATTCACGGCACGAAATATACTGTAAATGGAAATGATACATTGTCAGTTCAATATTAAAAACTAAAACAAAAGCGTTTCTCAAAATGAGAAACGCTTTTTGAATGTTTTTGCAACGTAACGCTTAAAATCGTTAAAGTCCAAATGCTCAAATGTAACCGGTTGTTAGGTTTTTTGCAAGAAAATTAATAACTAGCATAAAGATTGGTTTAGAGCAGCGCGGGGTTAAAGGAGATAAGTAATACTTATTACTGTAGAGTTAGTTCAGGTGTTAATTCCTCGAAGTAAAACTCTGGTTTTGTGGCTCCTCTAAGCATTAATTCTTTCACTAACGATTTATATTGCCAAATAGTTAACTGGTTATTTACATAACAGAGAGTGGCATAATCTAATAGTTGGTTTACATTGACGGGTTTATCGTTTTTATCTAGGATATATTTTTCAATAAGCATTTTAACGATCATAGGCGTCCTCCTGACAAACATGTATTTTCGTTTTCTACAGTTATCTTAGCATGTAAACAGGCATTTTTATTTGTTTAGAATTTTTTAACTTCAGACATTTTCTTACAATTTATGAGTGGAAATTACACGAATTTGGTTAATTATGGAACGAGAAGTGGTTTATTTCGAATATATTGAGAGGTTTTAGAGAAATTTGCAGGATTTTCTTTTAAAAAAAGAGTCAGCCTTATGCTGACTCGTGTCTTTTATGAATGAACAATGTGTTTATTTATAATCCCCCGCTTTTTCATTTCTTCTATTTCTTCTTCTGTTATATCGCGAAATGTCCGGAACGTATAACCGTTTTTTTCGTAGTAATCAATAACTTCTGGAAGTATTTCTACGGTTGCTTTGTTGGGATTGATATCGTGAAACAATGCAACAACAAAATTGTTATCAGTAGAACCCTGTTTTACTTGTTCTAGCATTTTGTTTGGTTGTTTCGAAATGGAGGTGGCGTCTCCTGAAATGACATTCCAATCTATATAGCTAAATCCTCGATTCCTTAAATCGGTAGTTAAATTGGTCATAAACTGTTTGCCGCCATATTTATATGAGCTTTGATTAGACGAACCACCGGGAAAGCGAAAGATAGGAGGTGCTTTAAAACCTAGGATCGTTTGATAAGCATTTTCTACCTTTTCGTAATCTTGATAAAACGTATCAAAGCTGGAATAAATTGAATATTTGTGAGAATATGAATGTGTAAGAACCATATGGCCATTTTCGTAGGTTTTCTTTACAATGTCGGGGTATTGCTCCATCATTTGACCTATTGTAAAGAAAGTAGCTTTGACGTTCTTCTGATTTAGAATGTCAAGGACTTGATTTGTTAATGGTGAGGGTCCGTCATCAAATGTTAAAAATACTTTTTTTTCTTGATGTGTTTGAGCTTTTTGTCTCAATTCCTGGAGTTCAGTTTCTAATTTTTCGATCTTTTCCTTGAGTTGATCCACCTGTTCTTTATGTAGGGTGATCTCATGATCTTTTTGTGCTTTCAGCTCTTGTTCTAGTTCGAGAGAATGGATCTTTAGTTTTTCTTCTAGCGTGCTTATACGTTCACTCGCTGACTTTAATTGTGAAGCAGAATGATTTATACCGATAAAATAAGCAGTGAAGACGAAAATGGTGGATAAAGCAAGAAAACCGAACAACCATTTTTGTTTCATTTCTAACGCCTCCCTTCATCTCATGTTATGATCTGACCTTCTTTATTTTGGACCGTTTTCCATAATACATGTCGTAAAAAATTTAGTAAAAAATGGAGGTTATTTATGGATTGGACAATGATTTTACTAATCATCCTTGGAATATTTTTATTCATAAAAGTAATAAGTAAACTCGTAAGGATACTAATAGGGGTAGCTTTAATTGCAGTGATCGCATATTTTGTTTTATCAATGGATATAGCGATGGTTATGTTTGAAGTGTTAAGGGAACTTTAATAACGGTTATCACCTTGAGGTGAATTTATGTTAGGAGGGTCTTTATTTTGTCTTATCGAGTCGAGAAAGATACATTAGGAGAAGTAAAGGTTCCAGCAGATCGCTGGTGGGGGGCGCAAACGGAGCGGAGTCGTCAAAACTTTAAAATTGGAATAGAAAAAATGCCAAATGAAGTCATAGATGCATTTTTAATTTTGAAGAAAGCAGCGGCTATAAGTAACGAAAGATTAGGAAATTTACCAAGTGAAAAGGCAAAAGCCATTGTTCAGGCGATTGATGAGATTAGAAGTTCGAAAAGCTTTGATCATTTTCCTTTAGTTGTATGGCAAACAGGAAGTGGCACACAATCAAATATGAATGTCAATGAGGTAATTGCTTTTAAAGCAAACGAGTATTTAGCTCAAAAAAACAGCTCTACGGTCATTCATCCTAATGATGATGTCAACAAATCGCAAAGCTCAAATGATACATTTCCAACAGCTATGCACATTGCTGCGTTAGTAAAAGTTGAGGATGAATTACTAAAGAGTGTTTCAAATTTTAAAACAACATTACATGAGAAGGTATCGCAATTTCAAGACATCATTAAAATAGGTCGCACTCATTTACAGGACGCTACGCCACTTACTCTAGGTCAAGAAATTAGTGGCTGGCTGAGAATGATAGAGAAAACTGAACATATGGTAAAAGAAAGTGTTGAACATATACGTGAACTAGCCATCGGTGGAACAGCTGTTGGAACAGGGATTAATGCTCATCCTGATTTTGGCCGTCTAGTTGCGGAAGAAATTAGTCAAATTACCGGAAAAACGTTTGTTACTGCCAAAAATAAGTTTCATGCACTTACAAGTCATGATGAACTTGTCTATCTTCATGGATCATTAAAAGCGTTAGCAGCTGACCTAATGAAAATAGCCAATGATGTCCGCTGGTTGGCCAGTGGTCCACGTTCTGGTATTGGAGAAATTTCGATTCCAGCCAATGAGCCAGGTAGTTCGATCATGCCTGGAAAGGTCAATCCAACTCAAAGTGAAGCGTTAACGATGGTTGCTGTTCAAGTCATGGGGAATGATGCTGCAATCTCTTTTGCAGCAAGTCAAGGAAACTTTGAATTAAATGTCTTTAAGCCAGTCATTATTTATAACTTTATTCAATCAACAACACTATTAGCTGATGCCGTACAATCATTTAATGACAAATGTGCCGTTGGTATAGAAGCAAATCTGCAGGTAATTGAACAGCATGTAACAAATTCACTTATGCTTGTTACGGCACTTAATCCTCATATTGGCTATGAAAAAGCAGCAAAAATCGCGAAAAAGGCGCATGAAGAAGGAATCACATTAAAGGAAGCAGCTATTCAGACTGGATTTTTAACAGAAGAGCAATATGATAAAATTGTCGATCCTGCAAAAATGGTGGCTCCTAAAGAATAGTTGAAATTAAAATCACCCAACTCTAGGGTGATTTTATTGTTAGCAATAATATTTCAGCATTTCTAAAGAGGAATTTGCACAACTAGTACCGAAATTACAAAGACAAATGTAAAAGAGGGTTATCAAAACTATTCATTAAGAGACTAACACATCACAACTTATCAGGAAACTAGGGGAGAGTGGGAGACGTATGAAAATTATTGATACACATTGTGACGCTTTATTAAAGCTTTGGGAAGACAAAAACCGGTCGTATACCGACAGTCCAGAAATCGAAACAAATTTTCAACGTTTGCAACAAGGTGGAGTAAAAGGTCAACTGTATGCCATTTTTATCGATCCTGACAGCCCTTTTGATCAAAAATATCAGCTTGCCTTAGAGCAGATTGACCTATTTCATAGCGAGGTCGTTGGTAAGCACCAACAGATCAAGAAAATTGTGAATTGGGCGGATTTTGATCTGTTAGAAGAAGGTGAAATTGGCGCTGTCTTAACTCTTGAGGGTGCAGATGCTTTTGGAAATGATCTAAATAAGCTCATGCACTTTTATGACTTAGGGGTAAAATCACTCGGTTTAACTTGGAATAATGCGAATTTAGTTGCTGATGGTGTTGGCGAAAGCCGTGGTGCTGGTTTAACAGACTTTGGGAAAGAGGTTGTTAGGCTAAATAACGAGCGTAAAGTTTTGACCGATGTTTCGCACTTGAGTGTGAAAGGATTTTGGGATGTGATGGAGTTAGCTGACTATCCGATTGCGACACATTCAAATTCAATTACACTGTGTAACCATCGTAGGAATTTATCTGATGAACAAGCAAAAGCTATGTTTGAAAATCATGGGCTTGTTGGCATCGTTTTTAACCCTCCGTTTTTAACTGAAACGGGAACAGCTTCTATTACTGATATCATCAGACATATTGAACACTTCTGTTCACTTGGTGGTGAAACACAGATTTGCTTAGGTTCTGATTTTGATGGGATTTCTCAGTTTGTTGAAGGGTTAGAGGATGCATCAAAGTATCAACAATTAACAAACGAATTGTTAAAACACTATAGTGAAGACCAAGTGGCAGGTTTTGCTCATCAGAACTTTTTGAGGTTTATACCGCGCTAATTCCTTGCTTGGTAAAATTTTTCTTACTACTCATTTTCATTGATTTTAACTATGCTATAATAGTAATGGGAATGTGATGAAGCAAGGTGGTGTAAAGATGGTTTTACGCTTTGAAAAATGGTTTAAAGCAATTCAAATCCGTCGCTCAAGAAGAACGTATGTAACAAAACAAATTGAATCTGATAGTAAAGAAGTATTAACAGACATGATCGTTGAATTAAATCAACGCTACACTGGGGTAAAAGTAGTTTTTGTTGAAAAAGCTCCAGATGCTGTCTTTGTTGGTGCAGTTGGTCCGTACGGAAAAATTACTGGTGCTCCTGCCTACTTAGCGTTAGTTATTGATACAGATGAAAACTTTAATTATGAAAAGGCCGGGTTTATTGGGCAAGCATGTGTGTTAGAAGCAACCTTGCATGGGCTCTCCTCGTGCTGGGTTGGGGGCTACTTTAATAAAGTTATAGCGGCAGAAGAGGTTGGAATTAACGAAAATGAAAGAGTAGTTGCAGTTATTCCAATCGGTTATGCTAGAAAGAATTTAAGCCTAACCGAAAAGATGATGAACCAGGTGGGTGATTATCACAAAAGGAAATCCGTCGAGGATATTTCCGAAGGTTTAGCCCAAGAACAATGGCCGGACTGGGTAGGTTCAGTCGTTAAATCTGCTAGCTTGTCACCTTCTGCTTATAATCGTCAATCCATACATTTTGTTGTCGGCGAGGATGGGGAAACGATCACGTTAAGGATTACCAATCCTAGTGAAGAAACAAATGTACCAAAAGGAATTGATCGCGGGATAGCAATGCTACATACTGAAGTTGCAACGAACCACTTAAATATTCCCGGTGCTTGGCACTATGACAAAGAAGCGAATGTAGTCGCTTTTCAAAAATCCTAATAAACACTCTCACAAAAAGACTGTAGACGAAAAAACATCTACAGTCTTTTTCTATCTAGAGGAGGAATTCAGTTGAAAAATAAAATTGCAAAAACACTTTTTATCATCGGTGTATTAACAATCATAGTGGGTGGCGTTGTCGGTATTTATTTAATGATGACCGATTTTACTGGAGTGATGTTTTTTATTAGTTCGGTAGTAAGTGGAATATTCGTCATTGGCTTTTCTGAAATTATTAAACTTCTTGACGAGATTAACTCAAAACTCGAAAAAACAAAGTAGTTACTCTTCTACATAATGATTTTCGGTTAGGTGATATGTCTCTTTTTTCAAGGTTACTTCATTCCAAAGTAACTCTGAATAAAGGATCGTAGAGTTTTTTAAATAAGGTTGATCATATCTCTCTAAAAGCTGAATAAGATAGCTGAGTGTTTCGTTAATTTCTAACGGAGGCTCATCAAATTCGGTTTGAGTAATATCCTTGACCTTTGCTAATAAGGTAAAAAACAGTTGTTTCTCATCTGTTGAGGCAGTCTTTTTAAAATAGCCCCAAAGATGTTCTAATGTATTGATCATTCCTTTCGTTGTATAAGGATTTTCTCTAGTAGCTTTAATATATAAGTAAATTTTAAGATAATCCTCAGTAGACGTTGTCTGTTTAAATAAGGTTTTAACATGCGAATAATGCTGATAACCTTTGGCCATGACATCGTATTTATTTTTAGCCCAAAGCTTCTCTGTTGTAATCTTGATCTTTTTCATAGAATGAACTCCTAAAGGACATAATGTTGATATGTGTAGTGTTATTATTATAATACTTATTTGTTCAAAATAGGAAACCTTAAACAAGTGGGGGAAACCATGCGAGAATTTGTAAAACCAAAGGTAGTCGTAAGCAAATGTTTAGAATTTCAAGAGTGTCGTTACGACGGTGAGATTATCCGTGACCAAACGGTACATAATTTATTGCCATTTGTCGATTTTATCCCGGTTTGCCCAGAGGTAGAAATTGGGTTAGGAGTGCCTAGGGACGTCATTCGGATCATCGACAACAACGGAGAAGATGCACTTTATCAGCCTGCAAAAAAGCAAGATTTGACGGAAAAGATGGTTCGTTTTTCTGAACAATTTCTAGCTGAAGTAGGGGAAATTGACGGATTTATCTTAAAAAATCGTTCTCCTAGTTGTGGAATGAACGATGTGAAAGTATATGCCAAAGCTGAAAAATCACCGATCGTTCGCTCGAGCAGTGGATTATTTGGGAAACAGGTTCAAGAAAGATTTGGTTATTTAGCGGTTGAAGATGAAGGTCGGTTAAAAAACTGGACAATACGAGAACATTTTTTTACAAAGCTATTTACAATCGCTGCTTTTAAAAAGCTGAAAAAACAAGGTCTCATAGCAGACCTAGTTGAATACCATGCAAGTAATAAATATCTATTTATGGCGTATCAGCCCACGACTTTGAAAAAAATGGGTCACATCGTTGGCAACCATGAGCGGAAATCACTTCAAGAAATTTTCGAAGAATATGAAAAAGAGCTTTATAACCTGTTTCAGAAACTTCCGAAATACACATCAAACATTAGTGTGAGTCAACATCTGTTTGGATTTTTTTCCAAAGAATTGTCTAGTAAAGAAAAAGAATTCTTTATTACGATGATTGATAAGTACAAAAAGAAAAAAGTGCCATTAAGTAGCGTCGTTAGCTTATTAAAATCATGGGCACTGCGATTTGATAATGACTACTTATTAAAACAAACCTATTTTGACCCATACCCTGAACGTCTCGTTGAAATTAGTGACTCAGGAAAAGGCAGGGATTATAGGTAAGACCCCATTATTCTAGCAATGGGGTTATTTTTTTAGAGGTATGTCGGGCGACTTGTTTTTGTTCATGGTAGAATGTAATAAGAAAAAAGTATGAGGGGGATTATTGTGAAGTTTATTCATACAGCAGATTGGCATTTAGGCAAGCTTGTCCATGGAATTCATATGACAGAAGATCAAAAGCATATGTTAGAACAATTTGTGCAGCTCGTTGCTGAAGAAAAACCAGATGCGGTTGTCATTGCAGGTGACTTATACGACCGTTCTGTACCACCTACAGCGGCAGTTGAGGTTTTGCATGATGTCTTCTATACAATTACCACTGAGCTAAATATACCTGTCTTAGCCATATCAGGGAACCACGATAGTGGCGAACGTATTCACTTCGGAAATCAACTTTTCCGTAAGAGTAATTTATTTATTGAAGGTAAACCAACAAAACACTTTTCCCCAGTTCAAATAAATGGAGTAAATTTTTACTTAATGCCATATGCAGAACCTAGTACAATTCGTTATTTGCTTGATGATGCATCGATTTTTAATCATGAAGATGCGATGAAACGAATGGTTCAGTTAATGGAACAATCTCTTAATCCGAATGATCCAAACGTAATGATCGGACATGCCTTTGTCTTAGGTGGTATGCAATCTGATTCTGAGAGAAGTTTATCGGTAGGTGGGTCTGAGGTCATTGGTGCAGAGGTATTTTCGCCGTTTCACTATACAGCTTTAGGTCATCTTCATAGTCCAAGTGCGATTAACCATCCGACAGTTTATTATTCAGGATCGTTAATGAAATACTCGTTCTCGGAAGCGAAACAAGAAAAGTCTGTTTCTATTGTAACAATTGATGATAAAGGTTCGATTTCAGTTGCTTACAAGAGTCTGACTCCAAAATATGATATGAGAATTATTGAAGGGCATATTGAAGAGCTACTAGATAGTAATTTCTATCTATCTCAAAATGTAGAAGACTATCTAAAAATTAGGTTACTAGACGAAGGAGCACTTATCGATCCGATCGGCAAATTGCGTACGGTTTATCCTAATGTCCTTCATTTAGAACGAAAAGTCGAACAACAAGATGCCAAAAAAGATAAATTGTATCACATTGATGCAAGCAAACAAAAAGGCACGCTTGATCTATTCACTAGCTTCTATAATGAAATGACAACGAATGAGTTTAACCAGGAAAAACAAGAAGTCTTAACAAAAGTTATTGAGGCTGTCGAAGGGAACAAGGGGGTAACTTGTAAATGAGACCTTTAAAATTAACGATGCAAGCATTTGGTCCTTATGCTACAAAGCAAGAAGTAGATTTTACGAAATTAGGCGAAAAGACAATGTTTGTCGTATCAGGACCTACAGGCGCTGGGAAAACGACAATCTTTGATGGAATTAGCTTTGCGATCTATGGAAAAGCAAGTGGTGACGATCGGAGTGGTGCAGACCTTCGCAGCCAATTCACTCAAGACGATACTCTGACAGAGGTATCGCTTGTATTCGAGCTTCGAGGAAAACGATATTTAATCATTCGAAGTCCACAACAAGAAAAAAGAAAATCTCGCGGTGAGGGAACGACTACGATTAACTCAAAGGCTGAGTTATATGAGCTGAAGGAAGATGAAAATCAGTTATTAGCATCGAATGTTCGTGAAGTCGATGAAAAAGTGGACGAAATCATGAAAATTGATTGCCATCAATTCCGCCAGATTATGATGATTCCTCAAGGAGAGTTTCGAAAGCTGTTAGTTTCTGAGAGTAAAGATAAAGAAAAAATTCTTCAGAAGCTATTTCATACTGAACACTATAAAGGGATTGAAGATAAGCTTAGAGAAAGCGCAGCACATTTACGAAAGCAAGTAGAGCGAAGTATGCTTGAACGCAAAAGTTATATTGACCGAATTCAATCACAGGGTAACGAGAAGCTTGGAGAGTTATTACAAAGCGAGCATGTGAATATAAAAGATTTACTACAAGAGCTAAAAATGGTTATTGAGGAAGATCAAGGTAGCCTTACGAATTTTGCTAGTACGATTACTAGTAAAGAGGAGTTACGGAAGCTGATTGAAACAGAAATTCACCATGGCAACTCGCTACTAGAGCAAATGGAGCTAAAGGATCAACTACTAGAGTTAAAACAAAAGTTAGAAGCTAGACAGCCCGACTTTCAGAAGATAGTAGAGGCTATTCAGTTAGCTGAAAAAGCGGCTATTTTATTTCAACATGAAGAACGGAGCATAGAGGCAGCCCGTCAAGTCGTTACGAAAGAACAAGAGCTACAAAATGCTCAAAACCTCATTGAAAGCTTAACTACGTTGTTAAAAGAAAAACAAGGTCGCTTACAAGAGGAAGAAGAGAATGCAAGCGTTAGGGAAGCTTACCGTCAGGAAATTGGTCGTTTGCAGCTTTTGGAAAAAGATATCTTGTCATTTTTGACGATTGAACAAGACGTCAAACGATTACATGCTTCTTTAGAAACGTTAAAGGAAAATAAAGGCAAGTATGAGAGCCAGTTAACAAAGGTTGAAGAACAACAGGAAAGCTTAGGTAAGGAAAAAGAAGTGATCAACGAAGCGAAGCTAAAGAAAGCTGAGGTCGCTGTTCAGATCTCATCTGAAGAGCGAATGTTAGAAAGAGTTACCCTTTTACTAACCAATAAAAAACAATTAATTACGCTAGAAAATCAATTTTCCAATACAGAAGATGATCGTGATGAGCTAGAAGAAACTATGACAGAGAAAAATGCAGCACTCGAAAGTTTGCTAGACTCGTGGAATAAAGGTCAAGCAGGACTGTTAGCACAACACCTCGGGGACGATCACCCATGTCCTGTGTGTGGAGCGACGGATCATCCGAACAAAGCGACAATTCACGGTGATATGCCAACAGAAGCACAAATTAAGGAAGCAAGGCAAGTGGTGAAGGAAGTAGAACTAGAGAAACAAAAAATTGACTCGCTTTATTATGAGGCAAAATCTAAATTTGAAACACAAATGGACCAAGTCATAAAACTAGCGGATGAGGTAAGTGAAAATCTTCCACAACCATTACGATCAGCTTCTCTTGAAGAACTACAGGAGCATTATGAAGACAAGTGTCAGCAGTTAAACCAGGAGTTAAAACAATTGGAAGAGAAAATTGGTTCTGCTCTAAAGGTGGATGAGCAAATTCAACTACTCGTGTCACAAGCTCAAAAAGTGAAGGAACTACTAACAAAATGCACGGATGAACATGAAAGCCTCTATACGTCCTATATCGAAAAACGTGGTGAATACAAGCGTTTAATTGATACGCTCCCGGAAGAACTACGTAACGAAAATGAATATAGACATCAGGTAGCTAGTCAACAACAACGTTTGAAGAAGCTCGAAACAGCGTACCAAGAGGCTCAAACAGCAGTGGCTGAGACAACGCGGAAAATCGCTTCAGTAGAAGGATCGCTTTCGTCCCTGCAAAAAGTGGTTACTGAATTAAAAGAACGCCAAAAAGAATTGCAGCAAACGTTTCAAGACAAACTTCAGGAGTTAGGATTTAGTTCGATCATCGATTATAGTGAAGGAAAGCTACCGGAGATTGAAGTCAAAAGATTAGCAGAAAAGGTACAGTCATATCGTGAGGAATTGCGATCTGTCACGGATCGTTATAACGATTTAGTGGTCCGTTTAACCAACATCGAAAAGCCTGACTTAGAGACATTAAACAATAAATTACAAGCAGTCCTTGGTGAAATCTCTGAATTGCAGGAGCAACGAAATATTCTCTACCATAAAGTACAGACCAACACGAATATTTATGAAACAATAGAAAGCATAAACAAGCAAATGGCTTCTGTTGAGGAAGAATACAAAACGGTTGGGGAACTAGCTGATATTGCAGCCGGGAAAAATACTTATCGGATTACATTTGAACGATTTGTATTGGCATCGTTTTTAGATGACATCATTAAAGCCGCAAACGCTAGATTAAATCGAATGACAAATGGACGTTATCAGCTGCAAAGAAAAACGGAACGTTCAAAAGGTAATGCCCAGAGTGGGTTAGAGTTATTAGCATTTGACCAATATACAGGCGGTTCTCGCCATGTAAAAACATTATCTGGTGGAGAGAGTTTTAAAGCATCTCTATCCTTAGCATTAGGTTTAGCAGATATTGTTCAGAGCTACTCAGGTGGAGTTTCAATGGAAACAATGTTTATTGATGAAGGCTTCGGAACATTAGATCCAGAGTCTTTAGAGAACGCCATTGAAACATTAATTGACATTCAAAGTACTGGGCGACTTGTAGGAGTGATCTCTCACGTTCCGGAATTAAAAGAACGTATTGATGCCCGATTTGAAGTAGCTTCTACTCAATCTGGTAGTGTTGTTAAGTATTATGGAGATACGGTATCTATGTAATTAGGTGTAAGAGGGTGTCCAAAAGCAGGGACACCCTCTTTTTTATATGGCGGCCATATATTCCACTAATTTCGTATTTTTTGGCTATCATGGATTAAACGTCCACTGTAATATTATTAGTCAATAACTGGACTTTCGTTGTATCTACAGCAAAAAGTTCACCAACTTTTCTTCCTACTTCCACAATTTTGAGCATTGTTTAGGAATGTGTTGGGAACAATTGCTATAATGTAAATAGTTTAAATTAAAGGGGTGTTAGTATGCCTATAGAAAAAGCAACATTTGCTGGAGGATGTTTTTGGTGCATGGTGAAGCCGTTCCACGAACAAGAAGGAATCCATAGTGTAACTGTCGGTTATACAGGTGGTCATACGGAAAAGCCAACATATAAAGAAGTATGTCAAGAAAACACGGGACATTATGAAGCAGTTCAAATTACATTTGATCCTGAACTGTATCCTTATGAAAAGTTACTAGATGTGTTTTGGAAACAAATTGATCCAACTGATCCAGGCGGTCAATTTGGAGATAGAGGCCAGTCGTATCAAACAGCTATCTTTTACCATAGCAAAGAACAAGAGGAGAAAGCAGAACACTCTAAGAAACAACTCGAGGAAAGCGGAAGATTTACAAAGCCAATTGTAACAGCAATTCTTCCTGCAAGTACGTTCTATGTTGGTGAAGACTACCATCAAGATTATTATAAGAAAAACCCGGCTCATTATTCGTTATATAGTGTTGGCTCAGGCCGAGTCGGGTTTATTAAGACACATTGGGAGGACGAGAATAATGAGTGAAGAGTTAAAAAAGCGATTAACGCCAATGCAATATGAAGTTACACAGCGAAATGGGACAGAACCACCGTTTCAAAATGAGTATTGGAATAAAAAGGAAGAAGGTATTTACGTAGATATTATCAACGGCGAACCCCTATTTTCATCGACGGATAAGTTTGACTCGGGTTGTGGTTGGCCAAGTTTCACCAAACCACTTTCAGAAGATCTCATCGTTGAAAAAAGTGATTTAAGTCATTTTATGATTCGAACTGAAGTGCGCACAAAAAGCTCTGACTCACATTTAGGTCATGTGTTTAATGACGGGCCACCGCCAACTAATCTCCGCTATTGTATCAATTCAGCAAGTTTAGATTTCATATCAAAAGAGCAGCTTAGTGAAAAAGGGCTTGGTCAATACTTAGAGCTTTTTAAATAGATGAATGAGTAAAAGAAAGGACAGTATCGATACTGTCCTTTTACATGTGTATTGTCATATTCAACAGTAGCTATACATAAGATTTCCTATACTATTCTTTCAGGGAATAGTATATAGTGTTATTTTTCTGACTATTCAAACAAATCATGGAAACAAATCTAACGAAAATGGAGTGTTGTTATTCATGGCAAAAAGGAAGCGTATCAGAAAAACAATTCGTATGGTAATTCGTGAAGCAAAAAGAGAACAGAAAGAGCAAACGCAGAATACAAAATCATTGTTACAACAGAAAGGCAATTTTGAAGAGTAACATCAGAGACATATGTTTAGTGCTAGAGATTAATAAAAGCCTGCATTCAGTCGAATGCAGGCTTTACTAAGTTATGTATGGTGTCCCGCTCTGACGTAACTCCTAGTGTCTCAATACCCGCTCTCAAGCAGGTGGGTATCCTCGGTTATTGTTCCAACTTCCAATTAGCTTACTTGGCTTGTTGTCCGAATAACTATGTGAATTCCCTTTAACAATGCATCGGTTTGAGACATCTTAAGTCACGCTCATCGCAGGATGTTGTAGAACCGTTTTCTTATATTTATATATTAATATAGATTTGTGGCGGAGGCAATAGTTACTTCTTGCCAAAAATACAGTAAAGATTGGTAGCAATATTACCATGGATTTTGTTGTTACCATATCCAGATTAAGGTACTATCTTATTATCATATGCTTTTTTTTCTGAATTTTTTACTAAACTTAAAGGTGGGGATCGTATGTTTATGTTTGAGACAGACAGACTAGTGTTACGTCCGTTCGAGGAAAAAGATGCTCCTGCGGTACAGACATTAACCAGTAATATTGAATTGGCTCGGACGACACTACATATTCCATACCCATACCCGGCAGGTTATGCTACTCATTGGATCGCCAGTTGTAAAGATAGATTGAAAAAAGGTAATAGTTATTCGTTTGCGATTATCTTAAAAGAGACAACGGAATTAGTTGGCTGCATCACCTTAACCGTCGCTTTAAATCATAAACGAGGCGAAATTGCCTATTGGATAGGGAAACCTTATTGGCACAACGGTTATGCGACAGAGGCTACAATAAGAATCATTGAATTTGCATTTCATCAACTTCAACTAAATCGTGTTTGGGCGTGTGTAATGACAAAAAATAAAGCTTCGATAGAGGTAATGAAAAAGTCTGGTCTATTATATGAAGGTACGTTTCCACAACATGTCCTTAAGTGGGAACAGTATGAGGACGTTTCTTACTATGGGATTTTAAAAGACCAATATGAAAAAATAAGTTAGGCAGTATGGGAAACCAAGGGATTAATCCAAAAATATGTTCTAACGATAGATTAGGGTTATCTTACTTAGATAGAAGCGGATTTTGAGTAGTTATGGCGAACATATGGTAAAATGCAAGAAAGTATTTTGTAGGAGGATAAAATGAATGAAGCCTATCATTGTTGATCAAGTTGAAGAATTATTAAATAACTTTAAAGATAAGCCAATATACTTACATTTAGAAACGACCAACGGAGCTTATGCGGCGCATCGTAACGAAGGGATGATGACGGTTAGTGCATTTATTCGCAACGGAAAAATTCAGTTTTCACACGGCAAAATCACAGGGAGTCACCCTTACCGTGTAGGACTTAAGCTAGAGGATGGCTGGGTTTATGCTCAAGGGCTGACTGATTGGGAAGTTACGTCAGACGGTCAGATTCTGCTCGCTGGACATGATAGTGAAGGTAGAATAGCGATTTCATTACAATTGAGCGAAAAACCATTTAACTAGTAGAGGGAAAGAAGGGATAGACAATGAAAGAAAATCATGTTCTAGTTGTATTTCCTCACCCAGACGATGAATCATTTGGTCCGGGTGGTACAATTGCTGAATATACACAATCCGGGATCCCGGTAACATACGCTTGTTTAACATTAGGGGAAATGGGGCGGAATATGGGCACGCCGCCATTTGCAAATCGTGAAACCCTTCCTTTATTAAGAAAAGAAGAGCTTGCAGATGCATGTGCTATTTTAGGCATAAACGATTTACGCATGCTTGGATACAGAGACAAGACGGTTGAATTTGAAGATGAAGATAAGGTTATTGCCTCAATTAAAGAGATTATTAACGAGATTAAACCATCATTAATTATTACACATTACCCTGGACATGGGGTGCATCCTGACCACGATGCAACAGGCCATGCAACAGTAGAGGCTGTTCGTCAGCTACCAGTAGCTGAGCGTCCTACCGTCCATTGTATGGCAATTACAAAAGAACGGGAAAGAGTTCTTGGAAAGCCAGATGTAGTGAAAGACGTCAGCGAAACGATGGATACAAAAATAGCTGCCATTAAAGCGCACCGTTCGCAAACAGAAGCTATCTTCAAACAAAGCAGCAATCAAAAAGTTAACTTAAGAAATTGGTTAACTGAAGAACAATTCTGGACTTACCGTTTTTAAAGAGGCTCTTTTCGTAAACATTGCTCCTGCGGTTACTCGTCGCACAAAAAAAACATTGCTCCTGCGGTTACTCGTCGCACAAAAAACTGTGGCTTTTTTATCCTAAAATAATCGGAAAAATACTCTAGATGAGGAAGTCAGCCAATAAATTATGTAAGAAAAGAGCTGTACTTACTAAATTAGTGGTAAATTCTTAGTAATTTGTGTAAAAATCCGGCTTTTTGGATTTTTACGAAGAAACAAACTTTGCGAAAACAGCTTTTTAAAAAAAGGTAGCACTTCTCTAATGCCTACGCATGATGAAAAGTACTACCTTTTCTTTTAGATTTCGTCAAAATTACCCCTAATCATCGTTAGTAATTGTGAGTATGCATCTTCATCTTCAAAAAATTCAGGGTACCATTCACTTTCAATCCATTGAATTAACTGCTCTTTATTTTGAAAAACCTCGCCACTCGTATCGGAGTTTCGTAACATATATTTTCCGTTATCTTCGTCGATAGTAACTAAACAAGGGATCGCACCATCTTTAGCCTTAATAATAAATTCCATGTTTTCAGTGACCTCCTTCCTGTGTAACAATTTTAGCTTTTGTCATAGACTATTTTTTCATGAGAGGAGGCAAAGGCTAATTATGAGAGTATTTCCCATTTTCTGTTTTGAGCTACTTCTAATAATTTAGAGTCAGGTTTTACAGCTACTGGGTTACCAACAAGTTCTAACACATTTAAATCCGAAAAGCTATCGCCATACGCGTAACTATTTTCCCAATCCACATCATCATTTACTAGCTGGGCAATAATGTTCTCAGTTTTTCTTTGACCATGGATATGGATAACAGGAGCATGTTTATCTATTTCCATGTTTCTAAAAGGTATGCTTGTCCCAATAATACAATCAAAGTGAACTTCTTTTGTCACCGAGTGGAGTAATGGCTCAAAGGCACCTGATACTAACATAATATAGTATCCATCTTTACTATGTTGTTCTAATCGTTGTAAAACAGTTTCACTTAATTTTTGACTCATTTCCCCACCTAATAAAGAGAAGAAATGGTGAATTTCATTTTTAGATGATTGACCGAAAGATGAGATATAAGATCTCATGGAATATTCCTTCATTTTTTGTTCAGGATAAAGTTTGCACTTGTATGCTACATACACTGGCAGGATTTTCGAGAGGAAGCGGCGATATCTGCCACTGTGCTGTTTTTTCAAATGCTTCATCATTAATGGAAACGTCTCTTCTGGAAATAATGTACCGTCAAAATCAAAAATGGCTACCTTCACTGATTAGCTTCCTTTCTAAATGTTATTTATTGTAATTGTATGATTTTGTTAATTGGTTTTGCAAGCTTAATTTTTAGATAGGAGAAACAAAGGCGGGCATACTACGAAAAAGGAGGTGTGTTTGTAATGGGAAAAAAGGATAATAAAAGTGTAAGTGCACAAGTTGCAGAAAATTCATATGATCCTTCAGATTATCATAGTAATAAAGATGTAGATAAGGGCCTAGCCATTACTCATGAACAAGTAAGTGATATGTATGTGGAAGGTACGATTGATGGTGAGATTGACAATTATGATGAAAAGCTGAAAGAGTTTCCTCGTCGTTCTGGAGAGTAGAGCACTCCCATATAAAATGCGAGCTTGGGGCGGCCCAGGCTCGTTTTATGTTGTAAGACAATAACTCGTGTATAAGTTTTTATCTTTCTGTAAAAGCTATAATTGTTTCATGAGTGCGTAGCTCAACGGTAGAGCAACTAGCTTGCCTAGTATTTAGCTGGTTCAATTCCAGCCGCACTCCTAGCCGTTCCCCATGAAGAAAAGAAAGGAGTTAGAGAAGGATTTTTATCTATTCTCTAACTCCTTTCTTTTTAGTTGGCTCTTTTCGTAAACATTTTTGCTTTTTTACCCTAAAAGGTGAAGATATCAGCCAATTAATTATGTAAGAAAAGAGCAATACTGACTTAATTAATTGTGCATTCTTAGTATTTTGTGTAAAATTCCGGCATTTGGGATTTTTACGAAAGCAACTAACTTTGCAAAAACAGCCTTTTAGTTAGAAAAAATTTTGTTGCGTCCCAAGTCTTTT
The DNA here is from genome assembly GCF_004116265.1 of Anaerobacillus alkaliphilus. Classification (NCBI taxonomy): domain Bacteria; kingdom Bacillati; phylum Bacillota; class Bacilli; order Caryophanales; family Bacillaceae; genus Anaerobacillus; species Anaerobacillus alkaliphilus. Next base: position 276,177 of record NZ_QOUX01000001.1, read on the forward strand.
GCTTTGTACAATAATTGATCTGCCTCGCTAAGGATTTCAACTAATTCATAATTATATTCGCTAGCTTCAACAATTCCTCCGCTTATCGTAATGGACAGGGTGCTGCCTTTGACATTAAACGAATGTAATTCAATCTTAGTACGAATATGTTCAAATATTTCAAAAGCATTATCCTTGGGTATCCCTTTTAGGATTAGCAGAAATTCTTCTCCACCCCAGCGTACTACATAGGAGTCTTTAGGTATTGTTTCTTTTATAATTGAGGCCGTTGTCTTTAAGATCATATCACCGGATAAGTGACCGTAACGATCGTTCAATTGCTTAAAATTATCTAGATCACAAAAAGCAATAGATAAAGGGAGAGAACCTTGTTTTGCTTTGGTAATTTCCTCTAAAAGGGCAGCTTCTCCTCCATTACGATTTAAAACCTCTGTAAGATAATCTATTTTAGAATTTCCAATGGTTTCTTTTAAACGTTCCTGATAAAAGAGAACACTGTACCCTAAGGCAAAGTAGGTAAGTGAATAAACTCCGCCTTGAATCATTTGTAAAAAGGTAACAGTAGACATTGAATAAATGTTAACGAACGTTAGTATGGATGCAGACAGTGCTAAAATAAACAAAGACCGATTATAAAATGACTGAGCTAGGATAGCAACCGACGAGATTACCGGTAAATAATACATCGGGTAAAACGGACTTTCTACGTTACCAGAAAAGTAAATAATGAAGAAAGCAACTAACAGCTGTGTCATATGAATGATGAATGGATACCGTTTTATGTACTTAATTGTGACTAGGTTGAAGATAGAAAGGAATATAAAAAGACCTAAAAGCCACGACCCGTTGCTCGTTCCCCAAAAGTACAAGACAACCCAAAAATATAGATTGCTTTGGAGTACAGCCAGGATTGTCATAACGATTTTCTCTTTTTTATCAATTGATGTAGTCATAATATCACCTCAATAAAAAAACATAAGACTTATTCGTGCCGAATAAGTCTTATGTTGAGCACAATCATTTCCAACATCATTCGGTAACCTAGCTATCATAGTTTTAAAAAACATTAGACCTATGGCTTTGCGTCCTAGACTTTCGTACTAGTTTGCCTTTATCAAATTATTACTATTTTACCATGAATAAGGAACTACTACAAATGATTTATTCTATTAAAACGCCCAGTTTCCATTTCTAAATAAAGGCTCACGTTCGCCGTCTTTGGTAACACCGTCTATGTTCATTTCACTTGAACCGATCATGAAGTCAACGTGAGTGATACTTGTGTTTACACAGTGCTGCTCAAGCTCTTCCTTGGACATTGTCTTCCCGCCTTCAAGGTTAAAAGAGTATGCATTTCCAATTGCTAAATGGCTTGAGGCATTTTCATCGAACAAGGTATTATAAAAAATAATGTTCGAGTTTGAAATAGGAGAGTCATGAGGAACAAGTGCTACTTCTCCTAAGTAATGAGAACCCTCATCTGTTTCGACTAAACGTTTTAATGTTTCATAGCCTTCTTCTGCTGTAAAATCAACAATTCTTCCGTTTTCAAAGGTTATGCTAAAGTTATTGATCACGTTGCCACTATAGTTTAATGGTTTCGTACTTTGTACAACTCCATGGACACCATCTCTTTTTGGAAGCGTAAATACTTCTTCAGTAGGCATGTTCGCGACAAAGTTAACCCCATTTTCGTTATTGCCACCGCCACCAACCCATAGGTGCTTTTCAGGAAGTTCAATTGTTAAATCGGTTCCAGGAGCCTGGTAGTGTAGCTTTGCATACTTCTTCTCATTTAAGTACTCAACTTTATTTAAAAGTTTACTATTATGTTCACGCCATGCTGCGACTGGGTCTTCTAAGTCTGCACGTGTAGCCATTAAGATAGCTTCCCATAGTTTTGCCATGCTTTCTTCTTCTGTTGTATTTGGAAACACCTTCTGGGCCCACTCTTTAGATGGAGCCGCAATGACGCACCAGCTGACTTTATCAGCTTGAACATAGTTGCGATATTTTTCAAGTGCTACTCCTCTAGCTTTATTGGCATTTGAAATTCTTTCAGGATCGACCCCTTTTAGTAGGTCTGGGTTTGCTGCAACAATACTCATAAATGCGGCACCGTTTTCAGCCAATTCTTCAAACCCTTTTGCTTTCCACGCCGGGAACTCCAAGAAAGCTTCGTCAGGGGCTAACGTATACTTTAATAGCGTAAGTTCTTCATCATTCCACTCAATGACGACATCTTTTGCTCCAGCTTCATAAGCTTTTTTAGCTACTAGACGGACAAATTCCATGTTGTTCGTCGGTGCGTTAATTACTAATGTTTGTCCTTGTTGAATGTTAATACCAACTCGTACTGCAATATCAGCATATTTTTCTAAGTTTTGTTCAAATGTACTCACAATCATTGCTCCCTTACGTATGTATTTTAAAGGTATTCAACCTCTATTAGTATCTTACCAAAAGAGGGGTGTAGAGGAAACGTTTTTCAATTCACCCCTCTCGTTATAGGCGCATATCATAGTTGTGACTGAGAGGAGTTGTGGGAGATGAACGAAAAGGAAAACTGCCTTCCCTTAATTGGAGAAAGATTTCCGGAAGTGGAAGTAAGAACAACCTTAGGGAAAAAGAAACTTCCTAATGATTATGAAGGGAAGTGGTTTGTACTGTTTTCACATCCAGGAGATTTCACGCCTGTTTGCACAACCGAATTTATCGAGATCCAAAGAAAAAGCGACGAATTTAAAGCTCTAAATACAGAATTGATAGGCTTGTCTATCGATGGTGTGTTTTCTCATATGAAATGGATTGAATGGATTCGTGATCATTTCCATGTAACAATTGAATTCCCGATTATTGCAGATGAATTAGGTCAACTAGCGAAAAGGTTAGGGATGATTTCCCCAACAGTTGGTCCGTTAACTGTTCGCACTGTTTTTATTATTGACCCCAAGGGACGTATTCGGCTTATGATGCACTACCCACCAGAGGTAGGCAGAAATAGCGATGAACTAATTAGGGTCATACATGCACTTCAAGCCGCTACAGAACATAAAGTGGCGACACCAGCCAATTGGCCGAATAATGAGTACCTTGGTTCTCAAGTAATGGTTCCACCTCCTAGTAACTTTTATAGTGTTCAAAAAAGGTTGGAGGATGCAAAGTTAGGTAACCATCATTGTTTAGATTGGTGGTTCTGTTATAAATCATTAGAAAACAACGAGTCTGGTTGATGTAACCAACTCGTTGTTTTTGTTATTGTCATTGTTTTGGTGTTTTTTGAGAATACATAGGGAAACTATTTATTGGAAGGAGGCGTCAGTTTTGAAAATTTTTAAAAAGATAGTATCCATAATTGCAGCTTTAGTACTGATATTTACGAGTTATGTAATTGTTTCTGTCCATTATTGGTCAATTCGAGATGAAGGAAGACTGCCAGTAAAGACTGCCGTTATTCTCCATGCAGTCAATAATAACCTAATTACAACAGATATGAAGCCACCCAAATTCTTAACACAACCTAGGCCAGCAACATTTGCTCGAGAGGATATAGTAATCACTATTGCTGAAGAAGAGGAAATTCCTGTTCGAATTTATTATCCAAAGAGTGATGGCCCCCATCCAGTCATTTTATATTATCATGGTGGGGCTTTTATGGAAGGCTATGGAAATTTAGAAACACATGATAATGTCATTAGGGCCCTAGCGGTTCGGACTGACAGTGTCGTTATTGCTGTAAGCTATCGTCTAGCTCCAGTTCACGCGTTTCCAACCGCAGTTGACGATAGTTATCATGCCTTACTGTGGGCCGAGGCAAATGTAGAAAAATATAATGGTAATCCAAACCGAATGGCTGTCGTCGGGGATAGTGCCGGCGGCAATCTAGCAACAGCGGTAGCCTTGATGTCGAGGGATTTAGGAGGACCTGAGCTAGTTGGACAAGCGTTACTCTATCCGTTAACAACATTCCAAGACATGCCTTTACAGTCGCGTATTCTCTATGACAGTGGATATTACTTATTATCACGTAATGTCATGTATCGGGCTAGAGAATTATATACTCCAATGGAAGAGATGTGGCTAAGTCCTTACACATCCCCTTTAAATGCTGAAAACTTAGAGGGTTTACCTCCTACATTAATCATCACTGCAGAGTTTGATCCATTGCGGGATGAAGGAGAGTTATACGGGGTCCGGCTGGCAGAAGCTGGTGTTCCTGTTCAGCACCTGCATTACGAAGGCGTCATGCATGGTTTTATATCCTTTTACGAGATCATGCAATCAGGCCAACACGGGTTAGGTAAAACTGTTACTTTTTTGAAAGATGTTTTTAGAGAAGAGAAAGGCTTTCAAAGCGATCTCCAACAAACCGTTGTTTCACGTCCAGAGGGGTTTGAGAGGGTAAGGGACGTACTAGAGGCATATGCGATTGCGGTATTTCTCATTTATCAAGAGACCACCAGATAAAACTGTTTTTACAATAAAAAACACAAGGAAGTTATCCCTGTGTTAAGAAGGTATTTTCATTTCTAAATGAGAGACTGGCTTCATGTATCTCTTTTGGATCACACGCAAACGAATGAATAAGAAGATGGCTCCTGTTGCGAGTCCCATGATCAAGCCAATCCAATAGCCAAAAGCATTTAACTCAGTAAGAGTTGCTAGGGTATATCCCAGTGGTAAACCAATTACCCAGAATGATAGAACGGCAAGGAGAAATGTTACATTTACATCCTTATACCCTCTAAGTGCGCCTTGAAGTGGTGCACCAATTGCATCAGACATTTGAAAAAAGATCGCAAAGATTAAAAATTGTGAGATTAACTCTAACACAGCCGGTTCGTTTGTATAAAGCATACCAATATGTTTGTTAAATACAAGTAAGATAGCAGAACAGACAATTCCAAGTAAAGCTCCTAGACTAATTCCTAAATAGCTATAGCTTTTTGCATCTTTATAACGCTTAGCGCCTACCTCAAAGCCAATCGTAATCGTTAAGGCCATCGATATACTTAGTGGCAGCATATATAAGAATGATGCAAAGTTAATAGCAGCTTGGTGAGCAGCGATCGTAATTGTGCTGTACTTACTCATTAAAAGTGTAACAGCTGCAAATATACTGGTTTCACAAAACACAGCCAACCCACTTGGGACACCAATTTTTAAAATTTCCCTCCATGCTTGAAGAGAGACTTTAAACCAATTTCTGAAGATATTATATTCTGTGAAAGGGGTAATACGGTGGATAAAAAACACCGATAAACCAAAAATACACCAATAAGTAATTGAGGATGCGATACCAGCTCCGACCCCACCTAATTGTGGGAAACCTAGCTTTCCAAAGATCAAAATGTAGTTAAAGAAGATATTAATTGGCAAAGATAATAACGTAATAATCATGGTAACCCTAGTATGACCTAAGGCATCAATAAATGAGCGCAAGATCGTATAGCAAAATAACGGGAAAATCCCAAAAGCTAACGCTAATAAGTAATTTTTTGCTATGATTTGTACAGGAAGATCTAAATTCATAAATGTTAAGATTGGGTCTAAAAATAACACACCAAGGATGATCACTACTATGGCTAAAACAATAGATAAGTAGATTCCTTGGACGACTGTAAATGGGACAACTTTTTTATTTCCTGCCCCAATGTGTTGAGCAACAATTGGCGTAATGGCCATCAGTATCCCTGATAGTCCGGTAAAAATGGGAACCCATAGACTAGAACCTATCGCAACACCTGCTAAATCATTTGAACTAACATGACCACTCATGGTAGTGTCAAAGAAGTTCATCGAAAAGAGTGCGAATTGAGTAATTAAGATTGGTACTAATATATAGAGAAATTGTTTTGTTTTTTCTTTAAGTGTAAGGGTTTGTTTCATTATACCGCTTCTTTCTAATTGTCATATGAACGGAATTATATCAGAAAAGGATCGGGGGAGATAGTGTTTTATTTTCCCTAAAATATTATAACTGTGGGTGATGGTATGAAACTAGGCTACGCATGTCTAAATGTATCTCTTGCTTTAAAAATGAGAACATGCCGAATGAAAACGGTTGAAATAGAAGGCATGAAAAGAGTAAAAGAATTAACACTAGAAAATTTACAGAATGTCATAAATATCTTGAAGTGGAATCAGGAAAATCAGATTGACTTTTTTCGGGTAACTAGTGATATTGTCCCGTTTGGGAGTCATGAGATTTTAACGTGGGATTGGTGGAAAGACGAGGATGTTTTAGCTTTAACAGCTGAGATAAAGGAATATAAAGAAAAGCATCAGATGAGATTATCGGTACATCCTGGTCAGTATACAATTATTAATTCTCCCAACGAAAGTGTAGTGTCTAACGCTTTTCGCGACTTGGAATACCATTACAAATTTATAGATCTGATGGGTGGCACAGACATGGTCATTCATGTTGGTGGTGTATACGGAAATAAAGATGAGGCGAAAAAGAGGTTTATTGAAAATTATAAGAGGTTGTCTCCTGGGATTAAAGAAATGTTAATTTTAGAAAATGACGATAAATCCTTTCATGTACAAGATGTTTTGTCTATTTATGAAGAAGTTGGCGTTCCGGTTTGCTTTGATATTCACCACCATCGCTGCAACCCTTATGAAGAGGCTAGTATTGATGACTTATTAACACAGGTTGTATCATCGTGGCAAAATAAACGATTGCCAAAGATGCATATCAGTTCGGGACGAAACTCAAAAACAGATACTTCCCACCATGACTATATTTTAAAAGAAGATTTTGATGATTTTATTGAGCTGTTAGGAGATAGGGATGTCGATCTAATGTTTGAAGCAAAGAAGAAAGAGTTGGCGGTATTAAGAATTAGAGATGAACTAAATGAAAATAATTCCTTTTTATGAACGTTTTTTGCTAAAATACTGTTAATACATACATTTAGAACGTATATGAAAGGAAGAAATCCATGGAGCACTTAATTAATTCGCAAGTGAAAAATATCCAAATCTCTGGGATTCGTCAATTCTTTAATATGGTTGCACAATTTCCCGATGCCATTCAACTTACGATTGGTCAGCCAGATTTTCCAACCCCTGAGCATATTAAAGATGCCGGGAAAGAAGCTATTTCTCTAAATAAGACAGGCTATACGAAAAATGCGGGGTTAGATGAACTTTGCCTGGCAGCCACGAATTTTGTTCATACGAAATATAACCTAGATTACAATCCGAAAACAGAGGTAATTACGACAATTGGTGCAAGTCAGGGGATTGATATTGCCTTCCGGACAATATTAGAGGAAGGTTCAGAAGTAATACTGCCTGGACCTGTGTATCCAGCCTATGAACCAATTATTAAAATGTGCGGTGGAATTCCCATATATGCGGACACCCGCGACACTGGCTTTAAAATAACTGCAAAACAAATTGAAAGTTTGCTTACAGATAAAACAAGATGTGTGATGCTGCCTTATCCGTCAAACCCAACTGGGTGCATTTTAACCGAAGCAGAATTAGCTGAAATTGCAGCCGTTTTAGAAGACCGTCAGATATTTGTCATCTCTGATGAAATATATAGTGAGTTAGTTTACGGTCAAAAGCATTGTTCAATTGCAGTTTTTCAGGGTATGAAAGAAAAAACGATTATTATTAATGGATTATCCAAGTCCCATTCGATGACTGGTTGGCGAATCGGTTTTGTATTTGCACCTGAAAACATTACGAAACATATGTTGAAAGTTCACCAATACAATGTAAGCTGCGCAAGTGCTATCTCGCAATGGGCTGCTGTTCAGGCTTTAACAGAAGGGATAGATGACGCACTACCAATGCGGGCTGAATACGAAAAGCGTCGAGATTACGTTTACGAACGTTTACTAGCTATGGGAATTGAGGTTGTCAAACCTGAAGGGGCGTTTTACTTATTTCCTTCCATTGAAAAGTTTGGCTTAAGTTCTAATGAGTTTGCGACAAGACTTTTACAAGAAGGAAAAGTAGCTTGTGTACCAGGTTCTGCGTTTTCGACTTATGGTGAGGGTTACCTTCGGTTGTCTTATGCCTACAGTATGGAAATATTAGAAGAAGGCTGTAATCGTTTCGAAAAGTTCATTCAAAGTTTGTAAAATTAGAGGCAAGAAGGAGTGCGAGAAAAATTCGTACTCCTTTTGTTTTTTATAGTCTAGCTACAGCGAGGCTACTGCTTGAATTACTTCTTAGCTGCCTTGCGACGAGCAAACGTAGTGGCACAGGAGCAGCTTTTCAGCCCCTCGAGGTCAAATAACCTGCCAAGGAAAAAGGGCAGTTCACTTTTTCTTAGATAAAAAGTGAAAAACCGCACTTACTTGCTCCTGCGATTACTCGTCGCAAAGCTTGCAAAGAGGATTATTCCAGATGTTGCTTGTCAGAACATTTGCTTGTCGGGGCTAACCCGGGCGCTTGCGCTTTGTTCTTGACTTTCGCTCGATAGAGACTTAAAATATCATGTAATCATATAAAAAAACTAGGAATTAAAATAGACTGGTTTTTATCGGTACTGTCTAGGATGAAGGAGGAGTTGGTGTGGCTACTAATGATAAGCAAGAGTTAGAGCAAGTCTTTTCTAAATTACAAGAAATGCTAAAAGATATAAAATTTGGTTCAATTACGTTAATTATTCAAGATGGGAAAGTCATTCAGATTGAAAAGAATGAGAAACATCGTTTAAAATAGAAGTTATGCAAGAATAGTAGGTTCATAGTTTAGGAGGCGCAGTATGGCATACGAAAAGGTTTGGGCAAATGATGAGAAGTTAAGTAAAGAGGAAATTCATAAGTTAAAAAAAGATGGTTTAGACATACTAAATGATATAGATCGTTATGCAAAAGAAGGTTTTGCTTCGATTCCTCAAGAAGATTGGGGACATTTTAAATGGGCTGGACTTTACTTGCAAAAGCCAAAAGAAGCTGGGTATTTTATGATGCGTGTTAATATTCCAACAGGAATTATTACGAACGAGCAAGCGATAGCCTTGGCTAATATCGGGAAAGATTATGGTCGAGATGTCATTGATATTACGACTCGTCAAGCAATTCAGTATCACTGGTTAACAATCGAACAACTTCCAGATATCTATAGACGTCTTGGTGAAGTTGGGCTTTCATCAATTGGTGCCTGTGGTGATATCCCAAGAACGATTGTTGGGAATCCCTTAGCAGGTATTGACCGTAATGAACTAATGGATACGAGAGAAATTGTGAATGATGTGTATCACTTCTTCCAAAGAAACAGTGATTTCTCAAACTTACCACGTAAGTTTAAAATGTCGATTTCTTCTAACACACAGAATGCAGGACATGACCTTATTAACTGTTTAGCATTTACTCCAGCGGCAAAAGTAATAGATGGCGAAGAGAAAATTGGTTTCCACGTTAAAGTAGGTGGTGGACTTTCTGCAAAGCCATATTTAGCTGAAGAGTTAGATGTATTTGTTCTCCCAGAAGATGTGAAAGATGTAGCGATTGCTATTACAACTGTCTACCGTGATTACGGATATCGCGAAAAGCGTCATCGTGCACGTCTAAAATTCTTAGTAGCTGATTGGGGTAAAGATAAATTCCGTGAAAAACTAATTGAAGTATACGGAAAAGAACTACCTACAAAAGGTGAAGATAAAATTGAAAACTGGAACGCTGGTTATTTTTACGGAGTTCATCCACAGAAACAAGAAGGCTTGAGCTATGCTGGATTTAACGTTCCTGTTGGACGTATGGATTCTGAGCAACTATTACAACTTGCTGATGTAGCAAAAAGATATGGTAACGGTGAAATTAGAACATGTAACTCACAGAATGTTGTTATTCCGAACGTTCCAAATGACAAAGTAGAAGAGCTTTTAGCGGAGCCTGTTTTTGAGAAAATTACAATTCAGCCAAATAGCTTTATTGGATATTCTGTATCGTGTACAGGAATTGAGTACTGTAATTTGGCGTTGGTTGAAACAAAAGAAAAAACACGTAGACTTGCTGAGTACCTAGACGAACATATTCAACTAGATGTACCAGTTCGTATTCACATGGTTGGTTGTCCGAATTCGTGTGGTCAGCGTCAGATTGCAGACGTTGGGTTACAAGGTGTTCTAATGAAAACAAAAGAAGCAGGCATGGTAGAAGCATTTGAAATTTATGTTGGTGGAACACTAGAAAAAGATCATGCTCAATTTAACGAAAAATTAAAAGGTCGTGTGAAAGCAGAAGATTTAGAGTCTGTATTAAAGAATTTATTTGCATTCTTTAAAGAAGAAAAAGTAGTTGGTGAGGACTTCTACAATTTTGTTCAACGTGTAGGAGTAGAAACTCTTCAAGGAGAATTAGACAAAATCCTAGTGGAGGCTTAATAAATGAATTTATACCACTTTAAGGTGCTTATTACAGAATTTAATGAAATTACCGTTGTTGTGGCAGCGGAGAATGATGAACAAGCATTTAAACGAGCCGAAATCGAAGTCGAAGCAAGCTTCTTAAAGTTACCTGAGATAAAGGAAATTGTTCTAACGGAACGTAAAAAAATTAGTAACAAAGGTACTGCTTTCGTAGTGAAATAACTACGAAAGAGTACCTTTACTCTTATGAAAAGGCTCTTTTCGTAAACATTGCTCCTGCGGTTACTCGTCGCACAAAAAAATTGTTGCTTTTCACCCTAAAATAATTGGAAAAGTACCCTGATTAAGATATCAGCTAATAAATTTCGTAAGAAAAGAGCAATACTTACTAAATTAGTTATGAATTCTTAGTATTTTGTGTAAAAATCCGGCTTTTGGGATTTTTACGAAAGCAACAAACTTTGCGAAAACAGTCTATTAAAAAAGCGGAGGTGACGTGCCATGACTAAAAAAGGATTTGTATATCTCGTTGGAGCGGGGCCAGGGGATGAAAAGCTTATTACTGTGAAAGGCCTTGAAGCATTAAGACAAGCAGAAGTTGTTCTCTATGACCGCTTAGTTAACCCTTTGCTGTTGCAAGAGGTAGACGCAAATACTGAATTAATTTATTGTGGCAAGTTACCAGACCGTCATATTGTAAGACAAGAAAACATTAATGAGCTTTTAGTTGAAAAAGCGAAGGAAGGTAAGCTTGTCGTGCGGTTAAAAGGCGGCGATCCTGGAGTTTTTGGTAGAGTTGGCGAAGAAGCGCTAGCTCTTAAGCAAGAGAACATTGGTTATGAAATTGTTCCTGGAATAACGTCAGGGATTGCAGCTGCGGCGTATGCAGGCATTCCAGTTACACATAGGGAATATGGCACAAGTTTTACTGTCATTACTGGTCATGATAAATCTTCGGAAGGAAAACCACTCATTAATTGGCAAGCACTTGCTCAAGGCAGTGATACGATTGCTTTTTATATGGGGGTGAAAAATCTTCCGTACATTTGTGATAACTTAGTACAAAATGGGAAAGCGTCGGATACGAAGGTAGCTGTTATTCAATGGGGAACGACTAGTCAGCAGAAAGTAGTTGAAGGAACATTGGATACAATTGTTGGGGAAGTTGAGAGACATAACATCAGCAATCCAGCTATTACACTCGTAGGGAATATTGTGGCTCTTCGTAAACAGTTAAAGTGGTTTGAAGATAAGCCGTTGTTTAGGAGAAAAATTATTTTCCCAAATGCTTCAAGCGAACAAGTAGCAACTCTAAAAAATAGTGGTGCGGAAGTGCTTGCTTACCCAAGACAGTACTTGGTACAGATGCTAGAACAGGATACTCTGCGTAAGGTAGTTACCTATGAAGATATACTCTTTACTACTAAAGAGAGTGTCTCGTTATTTTTTGAAGGCCTCCAAGCATTGAAAATTGATATACGTTTGCTAAAAGCAAGCCTATACTATACATGTGAAGAAATTGGTCGTCTTTTGAAACAACGAGGATTATTCGCTGAAAAATCTTTATCTTTTACACATCAGTTGACGGTTGGTACGGTGCAAGATGAAGAATTGTATCAAGGGGATTATTTAGCTACACATCTCATGAAAAATCACGAACCTGTTTCAGTAGCTTTTAAGCGAATGGTTGAAGAAAACGGATTTAACACAGTTATTTTTTCTGACGTAAGTTCTGTAAAAGCTTTTATCGAACAAGTCCCGAAAGACGGGAATGATCCTTTTGCACTAATGGAGCAGTGCCAAGTGATCTGTTTAACTGAAGAAGCTAATCAAGCAGCCATTCATTATCAAATCCCTGTGACTAATTTTGAAAAGAATTTTAGTGAAGTAGATCTTCCTCAATTACTTTTACAAAATGTTGAAATAGCTATAATTTAACTGAGGGGAGATTTCATGAGAGCGGTATTATTTGTTGGTCATGGTAGTCGTAGTAAGCGTTCAAATGAACAATTTATTCAATTTGCAAATGCGGTAGGAGCTAGCTGCAAGGCACCATTGTTTCGTTATGCGTTCCTCGAGCTAGCTGATCCATCTATTTTAGATGAGATAAAGGTTTGCGTAGAAAAGGGAGCAACCGAAATTATCGTTTTTCCACTATTACTCTTTACTGCTGGGCATGCAAAAGTTGATATTCCAAATGAGATTGATAAAGGGAAAGTCTTATTTCCAGATGTAACCTTTACGATGGAAAAGCCGCTAGGTATTCAAGAGGTGCTTATCTCCATTTTGGAAAAGCGTTTAAGTGAAAAAAATTATATAAATCAACAGAATTCCCTGGTCATTTTAGTAGGAAGAGGTAGTAATGACGAATCTGCTATTAATGACTTCGAAAAAGTTGGAGAACTGTTGAGGGAAAGACTTCATACATCTCATGTGAGAACGAGCTACCTAGTAGGTGGGCATACTTCATTTGAGGACTCAATCCGACAAGCGCACGAATCTAGTTATGAGAACATTTATGTCTTACCATATTTACTTTTTAAAGGTGTGCTTTTAACACAAATGGAGGTTTTTGTACGGAAGCTGAACGATGAACGCTTTAGTATGTGTCAATCCATTGGTGCAGATGAAACTGTTGTAAACTTAGTAAGCACAATTATAAATCATGAAATCTAGCTAAGGCCATTTTAGAGCCTTAGTTTTTTTATGTTCTAAAATTCTTTCTTTTATCATAAGTACTATTGGTGTAAAAAATGGGTAAAGGGAGGAACGACTACATGCAAAATTACACACCAAGAAAATGTTACACCCCTTATGTCAGTCCATTTGATCCGTGTCCACCACAGAAGGTTAAGTCATACGAAACACCACCACATTTGTATATGGCTTTTCAACCCTATGGGCTACCGCAGTTTTCACCTAGGGAAGCACTATGCGCCGGAACATTATGGCCAGCGCTTTACGACCCGTACTATAGTCCTTATAAACCACATCAAAGGCAGGAGGAAGATGAGTGATGCATAAACAGCTTCCAAAAGAATTTTATCCACTCATGCAGGAACTCCAAGCAGTAGACTTTGTGTTAGTAGAGTTAACTTTATATTTAGATACCCATCCTAATGACCAGGAAGCAATACAACAGTTTAACCAATATGCCCAGGTAAGACAGCAATTGAGGCACCAGGTTGAACAAATCTATGGCCCGTTACAGCAATATGGGAATAGCTACAGTGGTTACCCTTGGAACTGGAACGACGGACCATGGCCATGGCAAATATAGGTAAGGAGGGGATGAAAGATGTGGATATATGAGAAGAAGCTACAGTATCCTGTAAAGGTAAGTCAGTGTAATCCGATGCTGGCTAAATTTTTAATAGAACAATACGGGGGCGCAGATGGAGAGCTAGCTGCAGCTCTTCGATACTTAAACCAACGCTATACAATCCCTGATAAAGTAGTTGGACTATTAACTGATATAGGTACGGAAGAGTTTGCTCACCTAGAAATGATCGCAACGATGATTTATAAACTAACAAAAGACGCAACTCCAGAACAAATGAAGGCGGCAGGACTAGGTGATCATTATGCGAATCACGATAAAGCCCTGTTTTATCAAAATGCAGCCGGTGATCCTTGGACAGCAACCTATATTCAAGCGAAAGGAGATCCAATTGCGGATTTATACGAAGACATTGCAGCTGAAGAAAAAGCTCGGGCAACGTATCAATGGTTAATAGATTTATCTGATGACCCAGATATAAACGATAGTTTACGGTTTTTAAGAGAAAGAGAGATCGTTCACTCGTTAAGGTTTAGAGAAGCAGTGGAAATTCTAAAAGAAGAGCAAGGAAAGAAGAAATTCTTTTAACTGAGGGGAGGGGCAGTGCGTTTGCACGGCCCTTTTATTATGAACATTAGCTTATTTTATTTAGTTGAAGGTTAATTCAATCATTTGAGTAGGTTATTCTATCAATTGGAGTGATTATTCTATCATATGGTGCTGTTATTCGATCAATTGAGCGCTATTCTATCATTTGAGAAGATTATTCAATCATATGAATAAGTTATTCGATCATTTGCCACTGCTATTCTATCAATTCAAGGCACTATTCTATCAATTCCTAGTATCAAAAAAAGTTACCCATCTAAGGGCAACCTTATTAGAAAAACCAGCTAGCTATTGTGTAGTAAAGAGGGATACCTAGCGTTAAATTTAATGGAAAGGTAATCCCTAAAGCCAAGCCTAAATAAATGGATGGATCTGCTTCTGGGACAGATGTGCGCAGGGCTGCGGGTGCGGCAATATAAGAAGCACTTGCGGCAAGCACCCCCATAAGTGTTGCTCCACCTAATGATAATCCTACGAGTACACCAACTGCCGCTCCTATAGCTCCATAAAAAATTGGCATAACCATTGCGAAGGCTAGTAGCTTGAGGCCGTGTCGACGAACGACTGCTAAACGTTTTCCTGCCATTAATCCCATATTTAATAGGAACAATATTAAAACGCTTTGATATAAGTCAATAAACAGTGGTTTGATAATTGGTAACCCGTTCTGCCCAACGATTAGGCCGATGAACAAGCTTCCTACAAGTAATAAAATACTCTTTCCGAAAAAGCTTTCCTTCAGCACGTCTACATTAATAAATGAAAATGGATTTTGTGCGACAAAGCCCACATTTCTTAGTGAGGGCGAATGAGTTGTTGGTGAAGATTGTTTCTTCTCAATGATCCCTAGCAAAAGAAGGGCAACAAGTATGCCTGGAATTTCCATCACAACCACCATGGCGTTCATGAAGCTCTCATACGAAATAGCTAGGTTATCTAAAAATGTGATCGCTGCTCCGTAAGTCACGATACTAACTGAACCGTATGTTGCAGCTAAACCGATAGCGTTTTTTACATCCATTTTGAGGAAATTCCGAAGTACATAGAACGTGACAAGTGGAATAAGTGTCCCTAACAATATCGTTCCCATAATCGGTTTCGTTACGGTCGCTAATGAATAGTTTGATAGCTCAATGCCTCCCTTTAAGCCAATAGCGATTAATAGATATATACTTAATCCTTCACCTAATCCTTTTGGTAAATGAAAATCAGTGCTAACAATGGCAGCGATAATTCCTAAGATGAAAAAAAGGATCGCTGGTGATAACAAGTTTTGTAAAATCATATCGAACATGCTAATTCCTCCTTAAGTAATAAAAAGAGGCCAACGAAGAGTGTTTTCCTCGTTGGCCTCTGGCGTACTCACTTCTAGTGATTACGATAGCAACCTAATTTAATCAGCTAATTTTTTATCTAAGTTTTCCTTTAAAATGAAGATAATGATCCGTTCACCATTTCTAGTACTAATGTCAGTGTGAAAGCTTTCTACTGTTTCGCCTGTGATAGAATGAATCATGTCCTTTAATTGTTGGTTTCCTGTTTCAATTAGATCAGCACGAATTTTTTTTATAGAAAGAAGTCCTGTTTCAGTCTTAGTCAGTTCTTGTTCAGCAGGGGTCAAAATCCCTTTTAAGTGAACAATGATCAAATTACGTAGAATATCTGTTTTTACTTGAAGAGGTCCTCGACCAAGGTATTCCTTTTCCCATTGTGTAATGGTTTTACTTATTTCTGCTTCGAGTTGTCCCTTTTTTTGAAAAGTAGCCTTTTCCATCTATATTCCCCCTTTTTTCATAGAGTAAGTACATAAATATACAATATAAAAAATAAAAAGTATATTCCGAACGTACGTAAAGACGGGAATATACCGGTTAAATGTAAATCAATGAATAGGTTTGAGAGCAGAGATTGTCCTTGTACCACTGCCATTTTACGTAGCATTAATCTAAGGCTAATCTTTCACAACCGTTCATGTATTTATTACACGGTCAATATTTAGTTACTCTTGATTATAAAGATGCAAAAGAATGATGTCAATATTTTCTTTTATTCAATAAAAATAAGTATATATAGACAAAATAACAAGTATAAAATATTATATGAAGTAAATCTTCAATCTTATGGAGGCAATATGGGAGAATTTTTAGTTGCTAGTATCCTTTCCGCTTTAGCGACCGGTATCGGTGCTTTACCTGTCTTATTTTTTCAAAAAGCAACACATCGGTGGCGTGATATTTTATTAGCATTTACGGCAGGAGTTATGGTTGCGGCTGCAACATTTGAATTAATACCAGAAGCTCTTGAAATGTCAAATATCTTAATTATGTCCATAGGAGTTTTACTGGGTGTTCTCGTCTTAACGTTGTTAGAGCGAACGATCCCCCATATAGATCTAGGTCATAATAAGCAGAAGATAAATTTTGATCAAAAGTCAATTTTAATTATTGCTGCAATTACTCTACATAACCTTCCAGAAGGACTTTCGGTTGGTGTCAGTTACGGAAGTGGTGTAGAAGGGCTTGGTCCAGTGATTGCAATTGCGATAGGTCTGCAAAATGCACCAGAAGGCCTTTTAATTGCATTGTTTTTAGTTCAACAGCAAGTAAGCAAATGAAAAGCATTTATTCTAGCTACGTTAACAGGTGCGGTAGAAATTGTGACAGCCATTATAGGCTTTTTCCTGACGGCATATGTTTCAGGGATTGTGCCACTTGGGTTAGCGTTTGCGGCAGGTTCAATGCTTTATATCGTATACAAGGAAATCATACCAGAAAGTCACGGTGATGGGCACGCCTTGAGTGCTACCTATTCATTTGTCTTTGGGTTGTTAGCGATGATTTTTTTAACAAGTATTTTCTAGACTAGAATGGTGTAATAAATAATGGAGTCTATCTCATTTGAACAAGCGACAGATGAAACGTTATACATCGTAATGGAAATGGTAAATTCTAATCCAGAGTATAATCTTTTGCGGCATGGAAAAGAAGCGATAACACTAGAAGAAGTAAAACAGGAGTTCATCAATGAACATACAAAAAGCTTATTCATTAAGCTTGATGATACGTATATTGGAACAATAAACTACCTCCCAATGCATCCCAAGGATCAATGTCCGTGGTTAAATGAATTTATCATTCATAGGGATTATCAGGGGTTTGGTTTCGGAAGTCAGTCATACGAATTATTTGAAAAACAGCTTGATATTAAGAAGATCCGAAGTGGTCTCGTAAAAAATAATCTCACTGGAAAGCACTTTTTAGAGATAAAAGGATATGAGTTAATCTATTCTTTTATTAACCAAGGTTTAGAAATCGATGTATATGAAAGGCTCTTTTCGTAAACTTTGTGGCTATTACTACAAAATGCTTCGTTTTGAATAAGTGTTTTGTTAGTTACTAAGCTTTTAGGTTAGAAAAGATGCCCCGCGGAACCTTGTGCAATGGGTATATTGCTTAATTTAAGGCTGTTTTCGCAAAGTTTGTTGCTTTCGTAAAAATCCCAAAAACCGGATTTTTACACAAAATACTTAGAATTCACAACTAATTTAGTAAGTAGTGCTCTTTTCTTACATAATTTATTGGATGATATTTCCATATAGGGTATTTTTTCGATTGTTTTAGGGGGAAAAAGCCACAATGTTTACGAAAAGAGCCTAATTTAAAAAACAACAATTTATGCGAACACAGCCTTATGAAAAAGAGACTGCTTAGGTGAAATGTAAGCAGTCTTCATTTTATTCCCAACGTTTCATCTGGTTAGGAATATCGTCAATAGAGATAAGCATTTTTTGCATAGGAGGAGGGCAACTAGAATTATATTTTTTCACAAGGATATTTATTTCTTCAACTTCTTGGGTGATTTTTTCGTTATGTAGAGCACGGTTTTCTAACAAAGGTAATACTTTAGCCAATCGATCACGAATTTGTTGTTGAAGACCTACCCAACCAGGGCGATAGCCTGCGTTTTTTACAGTTCTATCAAGTACGTCTCCTTCTAACACCTCACGTGATAGGGGCTTTCCCATTCCTTTTAAAGGTACGTCTTTGTTAATTAAATCGCCTAACCAGTCTCTAGACATATACTATCCCTCCATAAGGTGAATTGTTTTACTTCTAGTTTAACATACATAGCCAAACTCGTAGCTGAAAAGAAAAAAACAGACGGTTTTGTAACCGCCTGTTACTATGTCTATTTTCTAGATGTAACTTCATAAATAGCGTATTTTAAATAATCCCCTTCATCAGCACCAAGTAGTCTAGGATGGTCAACTCCAGCTCCGCTCCAATGGATTTTACGCAAAATCTTCTGGGCATCAAAGGCAGCATCTTGAACCATTTGGATAAACATATCAGGATGAACATGGTAAGAGCAGCTGGCTGTTACGAAATAGCCACCTTCTTTTACAAGCTTTAATCCACTCAAGTTGACGTCCTTATAACCGTGATAGGCTTTTTCAACAGCGTTACGAGATTTGGCAAAGGCAGGTGGGTCAATAATTACTACATCCCACTTTTTCCCGTCTCTAACAGCTTCTCTTAAGTAGTCAAAAGCATTAGCAACAACGAAATCAATGTTTTCATTAAAATCGTTTAACTCGGCATTTCTTCTAGCTGTGTTGATGGCATGTTCGGAAATATCAACTGCCGTCACATGCTTTGCCCCGTATAAATAAGCGTTTAACATAAATGACCCAGTGTGTGTAAAGCAATCTAAAACTGTCGCATCTGGTGAAATTAAAGGCTTAATTGCTGCGCGATTTTCTCTTTGATCAAAGAAAAAGCCAGTTTTCTGTCCGCCTTCAATGTCGACGATGTATTTTACACCGTTCTCTTCTATTTCAATTTCAGTAGGAGACTCGCCCCACCAAAATCCTTTTCCTTGCTCTAAACCTTCTAACTCACGAACATATACATCGTTTCGTAAATAAATGGCTTTTGGATCAAACACCTCTAGAAGTCCTTTTAAGATCCAATCTTTACGAACTTCTATTCCTAGTGAAACAATTTGCACAACCAAGACGTCCTCGTATTTATCTACAACTAATCCTGGCAGGAAATCTGCTTCACCGTAAATAGCTCGACATGAACGAGCCTCAGGTATAAAGCGCTGGCGATGCTGCCATGCCTTACGAATTTTCTCAATAAAAAACTGTTCATTTATTTCTTCATCATGGTACGTTAAAAGACGTACGATCATTTGTGATTTTGGGTTTATGTAACCTTTACCTAATAACAACTTCTGGTGGTTGTAGACTTCAACGATATCACCTGGCTCATAGGATCCTATGATGGTAGCTACCTCATTTTGATAGATCCAAGGATGGCCTTCTTCTAAACGCTTTCGGCGCTGTTTGTTTAAAATCACTTTTGCCACGTTCTCAACTCCGTTTTTTCTAAAAATACGATCATTTATAAATTCTAGTATAACCATATCATCATACAGAAATAAGGTTTTCTTGGCAATCATCACCACTATGTTAATTGTTTTTCGTTTATGATAAGATAAATAATCATATAAAGTAGGAGTGAGTTACATGATTCATACCAAATGGCAGAATAGCCCAACGATTAAAACAGTTAAATGCGTACATACAAATGCCAAGAAATATACAGTAAGCTCTGCATTAACTGAAGGAAAGATGTATGAAGTGAAAAACGAGACAGAGGAATTTATCTTTGTTATTGATAACACAGGAAAAGTAGGAGCTTATTACAAAGAGTATTTTGAAGGATAAGGTGGTTTTTACCACCTTATTTTTCGTCATTGCTGGAGGGGGTTGTAAATGAAGTCAGTATTAATTATCGGAGCTACGGGGTTAGTCGGTGGTCATCTATTAGATCGTCTATTACAGAGTGGGGATTATGGAAGGGTTGTTACGGTAACTCGTAGACCACTGGAAATAATTCACGATAAACTTGAACAACACGTAATTAACTTTGATGAATTAGCACAACATCAAGACATCTTTGCAGTTGATACTGTATTTTGCACGCTTGGAACAACAATGAAACAGGCTAAAACCAAAGAGCAGTTTGTAAAGGTAGATTTTGATTATCCATTACAAGTAGCGAAATTAGCCAAAGAAAAAAAGGTTAATCAATTTTTTATTGTGACGGCAATGGGGGCTAACCAGCATTCGCGTTTCTTTTATAACCAAGTAAAGGGAAATGTAGAAGCTGCTATTCAAGAGCTATCTATTCCAGTGCTTTACATTATAAGGCCGTCCTTATTGTTAGGTGACAGAAATGAAGCAAGGTTTGGCGAAGATCTCGGTCAAAAAGTAACAAAAGTCATCCCCTATTTATTTAAAGGTCCTTTACAAAGGTTTAAGCCAAATGAAGCATCTTCAGTAGCCAGTGCAATGCTAAATCTCTCGCTAAAAAACGAAGAAGGAACTCACGTAATAGAGTCAAAAATGATAGAACAATACAAATGAGGAAATAGCTGCGTGCTGTTTCTTTTTTTTAGGCTCTTTTCGTAAACATTGCTCCTGCGGTTACTCGTCGCACAAAAAAACTGTGGCTTTTTTATCCTAAAATAAACGGAAAAATACCCTAGATGAAGATATCAGCCAATAAATTATGTAAGAAAAGAGCATTACTTACTAAATTAGTAGTAAATTCTTAGTAATTTGTGTAAAAATCCGGCTTTTGGGATTTTTACGAAAGCAACAAACTTTGCGAAAACAGCCTTTTTTTATTGACATTATTTTGAAAACCAGTTATGATAACTGTGTATTAAGTGTACTATCTTAAATAGTACAGATGTTACACAGTGAATGGAGGAGAAGTAAAAATGTTAACAATAAAAAATCTAAGCCACTCTTTTTTTATTGGGAAGAAACATGAAGAAAAAGAAATGGCTGTATTAAAAAACGTTTCATTCAACATAAAAAAAGGGGAAATTGCGACAATCGTTGGGCGAAGTGGCTCTGGGAAATCAACTTTACTAAATATACTCTCAGGTTATTTAGGTGCTTCGTCTGGGCAAATCATGATAAATGGTACGGATGTGACAAGCTTTAATGAAACCGAGTGGGCGAAGTTTCGCTTAGAAAATTTGGGATTTATTTTTCAGAGTTTTCAGTTGATCCCTAGTCTAACAACCTTTGAAAATGTAGAACTACCATTAACGTTAAAAGGGATTGCCCCTAAAAAACGCAGCGATTTAGTAAATCAAATGTTAAAAGAGGTAGGATTAGAAGACCATGGAAGTCATTTTCCAAATGAATTGTCAGGTGGGCAACAGCAACGAGTAAGTATAGCAAGAGCATTAATAACCAACCCATCCATAATATTAGCTGATGAACCTACAGGAAGCTTGGACTCTGAAACAGAAAGGGATATATTAAAACTTATTAAAAAGTTAAACAAAGAGAAAGGCATAACCTTTTTTATTATTACTCACGACGAAAACGTTGCTGAAATCTCTAAGCGGAGTTTTCAATTGCATGATGGGGTTTTACATATGAACGGAGGTGTTTTCGTTGAGGCTCAGTGACCAACTTCATTATATTCGTAGAAACATGAAGAAAAATAAAGTACGAGTGTTTATGACGATTTTGGCTACAACGATGGGTTGTGCATTCTTAATTGTGTTGGCTTCAGTGGGATTCGGAGTTCACAAGAGTACGACTGAAGAAATGACCAAATATCAATTGCTCACAGAAATTCAGGTTAATGGGAGGGAAGTTAATGGTCATTATGAACCTATGAAAGAAGAAGATATCCATAAATTAAGGGAAGAAGATAACGTCAATGCTGTTGTCGGCAGGGTTCGTTTGTATTCAGGACTAGATATAACCTTAGACGGAAGATCAGCAAATGTAGAAGCATTGTTAACAGACATGGTAGAAGAGGAACGGGCAAATTTAGAATTAGAAGCAGGGAAAATTCCTACGGATAAAAACGAGGTGATTGTTGGTTACCATTTTGCAAAAGGATTATTAACGGAAGCGGAACGAGCACAACAGCAATTATTCTATGAAAAGGGGGAAGGAGAACTTCCAACTGGATTTGATGGAGAACTTATCGGAAAAACATTAACAGTATTAATTAACAATGAAGAAGGAGTTTTCCAAGAACAAGTACAGTTTGTTATCTCTGGGATTAGCAAAGCACCAACAAGAGACTGGGTGGAAGATCGAGTTGTTTATATAAGCAATGAATTTAGAGACCAATTGTTTACGGCAATCCTCACAGAAGAAGAACTAGAAATGAGAAAGCATAATCCATTTGATCAAGTACGAGTGTTTGCTTCGAGTATTAATCATGTCGAGGACATAAGCAAGTCATTAAAAGAGCAAGGATATTATGTGTACTCAATATCAGACGAGTTAAAGGGAATGAACTTATTTTTTTCTGTCTTAAAAGCAGGACTAATCTTTGTCGGGACGATAACCGTACTTATTGCCTCTATTGGTATATTTAATACAATGACGATGGCAGTGACAGAACGGACACAGGATATTGGAATTATGAAGGCCATTGGCGGTAGCCCGTCGTTTATTCGAAAGATGTTTTTAATGGAATGTGCAATTATTGGGGTACTGGGTTCTATGATTGGTGTGGTCATTTCCTATGGAATTAGTTGGGCAGCTAATGTCATTATTCCTTTAATTTTAGAGGCTGTGGTAGATACAAGAGGACCAGTAGAGTTTACATTTTCTCATATTCCACTATCATTAGTAATTATTGCTGCATCAATTAGTATCGGCGTAGCAATTCTATCTGGCTTACGACCAGCAATTAAAGCCACAAATATTAACGTTTTATCGGCATTAAGAAGAGAAATGTAGTTTGTTGTGCTCTCTACTAACGTTTATAAGTAGAGAGCACAAGTTGATTTTATCACTAATTCCTGATAACCACTTTTCAATGAGTCACCAATCGCTAAGTAATTCATTGTTTAAATTCCTTTCAATATTTGACTATCGTATGTAGCAAGAAAAAAATCGTTTATCTATCTAGGAGTTCGAATAGAATAAAAAGCCGCCCAGCAGGTAGCGGCTTTTAAAAATGAATAGAAAAGAAGGATAATTTAAACGAAAAATCGAAATACAGATTAAAGTTGTGCAGCCTTTACAAAGCGAGTCTCGTCTTCTACAAGACCACAGCTAGCACATTGAACTCTCTTGTTAGGTCCTGTATACCGTAAATGATAAGGCTCAAGGTTTTCGATAGGAGTGTAAGCTCCAGTTGCTGTATCCATTTTTACCGCAGTAACAACCTGATCGATAATGTTGAAGCGGCTTCTTGCTTTGCAAGAGGGACAACGATAACTAGTCATGATAAAACTCCTTTCATCTAAAAAAGTTATTTTTAGTATCTCTAACAATATTTACATTATTCAAAGGAAGGCAAAATGGACAAGAACTAAACCTATTAGCAGAGAAGAGGATTTTAAATGCTAGTAGTTTTAATTTGACTGTTTGAGGGTAAAATCTATCGTGAATATAAATTCAGCGATAGTTTTATAAATTTTATAAAGGAGGGTATTAACATGGCAATAACATTTAAACAAATGGTTGCTCAAGCACGTGAGCATGTTTCTGCGATTAGTTCTGCAGAGGCTCGTGAGAAAATGCAAGGAAATCC